>JBMYPI010000022.1:0-20102 GCA_049600155.1 Rubricella sp. | reverse complement strand
GACCGGTTCGGCGAAACCATCCCCCTGATCCGGCGCGAGCATGTCGCGGGCTACTATGCCCGAACGCCGATCTGGCTGACGGAATCGCTGGGGCTCGACCGCATCCGCGGTGAAGCCGCCGCGATGGAGGACGCCGCCCGACGTTTCTACGAGCAGGCCGCAAGCCGCACGACGGATGCGGGAACACGGGATCTGCTCGGGACCCTCGCGGCCGCTGAGGCCGGTCACCAGGAGAAAGCCGGACATCTGGAATCCGAGCACCTGACGGAGAGCGCCCGTTCCGGCGAAGACGAGCGGGCGCACCGCCAGTTCGTGCTTACATGGGTTCAGCCGGGCCTCGCCGGTCTGATGGACGGGTCCGTATCGACCCTCGCCCCGATCTTCGCGACGGCCTTCGCCACCGGCGACACCTGGACGACCTTCCTCGTGGGCCTTGCCGCATCGGTCGGGGCCGGCATCTCGATGGGCTTCACGGAAGCGGCGTCGGATGACGGGCAGATATCCGGGCGCGGTTCACCCACGAAGCGCGGCTTCGCCTCCGGCATCATGACGACCGTTGGCGGCCTCGGTCACGCGCTCCCCTATCTGATCCCGGATTTCTGGACGGCAACGACGATCGCCTTCATCGTCGTCTTCGTCGAACTCTGGGCGATCGTCTGGATACAGAAACGATACATGCAAACGCCCATCCTGCGCGCCACCCTGCAAACGGTCGTGGGCGGCGCGCTGGTTCTCGGCGCGGGGATGCTCATCGGCAGCGGCTAGCCGTTCATGCTCCGGATCGCTGCCTGCATCGGTTGCGCGGGATGCCGATCAGTTCGGCTCGTACCTCCTCGGTTCGTTGTCGTCGGGCTCGTACCAGTCACGGTTCCGCCGAATGCAATCGGTCAGGAAACGTTCGTCTCCGAAGGTGATCTCCACACGCCGATTGGCCTGCTCACGCACCTGATCGCCGGTATCGACGGCCGGATCGAGCTCGCTGCGTGCGTCGGTGCTCGCGATGACCGGATCCATGCCTTCGCGATAGAGCCAATCGTAGACGGCATTGGCACGCCGTTCCGAAAGATCCTGGTTGTACTCCACGCTGCCGACCGTATCGGTATGGCCGATGATCGTGACATCGCAGGTGCCAAGCTCATCGGCCCGTGCGATCACCTGCTCCAGCGTCTCCTCGGCGTCGGGGCGAATCTCGTCCCGGTCGAAGTCGAAGAAGACGACATAATCGTTCTGCCCTCCGGTCACGAGGGTGGACATGTCCACACCGCCGCAGCCAGCCAGCATCGCAGCGCCGCAGAGCGCTGCCGCAAGACCCTTGCCCATTCCTGAAACCCCCATAGGTGCACCGTCGAGGCGTTCACTCTACGGAACCGGCGCTGCCGCCAGAACATGCATTTCTGCATTTACAGTATGTGAATACATGCATTTCCTTCGACCGTCGCGCCGTGGGAAACGGTACGGGCGGGTGTGGAGGCGGGCACCACGGCAGGCCGGATGAGGCCCGGCTCAAACTCCGCGCGCATTTGGGCTATCCTGCGGTGGGGCGCTTCCCGTGCCGGGAGTCGCTCGTCCTTGTTCGTTTCCGGGGGCGCACTTCGATGGATGCTTCGGTCAACTGGGACCACTTCAAGGTCGCTCTGGCGATCGCACGGGCCGGTTCGCTCTCCCGCGCCGCGGTTCTTCTGGGGATCGACCAGTCGACCGCGGGCCGGCGCCTTTCCGCGCTGGAAGCGGACATGGGCACGATCCTTTTCACGCGCTCCAAGACGGGTTTCGTCGCGACGGAAGCGGGCCGGACGGTCATCGACAGGGCGATGTCGGTGGAGCGTGACATCATCCGGCTGACCGAGGATCTCTCCCGCAATGCGGGCGGGCCCGTCGGTCTCCTCCGTCTCCTCGGCAACGGATGGATGCTCGATCGGCTGACGCGCGTGATCCTGCCGGGCTATCTCGCGGCGAATCCACTGGTTGATCTTCGCCTGATCAGCCTCACGCCGCTGACGCCGTTGCGCGGCGACGCGACGATCTCGCTCTGGTTCGAGGCACAACCGAAACCCGGAGAGTTCGCGATCCGGCTCGGCGATGTGCCCTTCGCCGTCTACCATCGCAGCGACACGGATCCGGACACCCTCCCCTGGGTTTCCTTCTATGACGAAGACGCGCCGCGCTCCGCCCCCGTGCGATTCTGGGAGCGGAGGCGCAAGGCCGACGACCAGCGGCTTTGCTACACGAGCACCGATGCGCGGGACGTGGTGAGCGCGATCCGCTCGGGCATCGGGAAGGGGCTCGTTCCGATGTGCCTCGGTTGTGACGAAGCGGGGCTTTCGCGGCTGAACGCCGGCCCCCCCGATCTCGAGCGCACGCTTTACCTCCATGCCCACCCCGACACGATCTCCACCAAGCGCGTCCAGGCGATGATGGATTGCCTCCGCGACAACTTCGCCGAGGTCTTCGCAACGGGCAGGCCACGCGCCCGCCAGGATGTGATCGAGTGATGTAGGATCGGGCTGGCGCACCCGACAGGATTCGAACCTGTGACCTCTGCCTTCGGAGCTGGCTTAATGGCCTTTCCGAATTGCGCGACAGAGCACGCCAGAGCACGATAAACCACTGTTTCAAATAGACTTTCTGAATCGACGCTCCGAAAACTCTATCCCGCGACAACCCCGGAATTTGCTCCCAAGTGCTTACGTGGTGCTTACGCGAAATCCGGGTCCGACAGGGACCGAGACGATGGCGAAGATCACCAAACGAACCGTAGACGGTGCCGAGGCGCAGACCAAGGATTACATCATCTGGGATGATGAGCTACCCGGTTTCGGATTGCGGGTCTTCCCGTCCGGCAAACGCAGCTACGTCATTCAGTATCGCGCTCGCGGGCGGTCACGCCGCTATTCGATCGGCCTGCATGGGGTGTGGACTCCGGAAACTGCTCGCCGCGAGGCGAAGGTTCGTTTGGGTGATGTCGCCCAAGGAGATGATCCCGCAGCCGAACGTGAGGAAGAGCGTCGCGCGGTGACCGTCCGGGAGTTGTGCGAGCAGTACATCGCCGACATGGAGGCGGGTCTTGTGCTCGGAAAGGGCGGTCGCCCAAAGAAGGCTACCACGGTCGCGACCGATGTCGGCCGGATCCGCCGGCACATCATCCCTTTGCTCGGTACGCGGAGGATAAAGGACATCACAAAGCCGGACATGAATAACCTGATGAAGGATATCATTGCCGGCAAGACGCGGGTCGTGATGAAAACCGAGAAACTGCGCGGCAAGGCGATCGTGCGCGGCGGCCGCGGCACGGCCATCCGCACCATGGGCCTTCTCGGCGGCATCTTCACCTACGCGATTGAGGCGGGGATCATCGATCATAACCCGACGCACGGGCTCAAGAAGCCGAGATACAAGGTGCGCGACAGGCGTCTGAGCGAAGCCGAGTATCGGACACTGGGTGGCATCCTGAAGGATGTCCAGAATGACAGTCACTATGGCATTCACGCAGAGATCCTCCACCTCATCGCTCTGACCGGCTGCAGGCGTGGTGAGATCATCGGGCTGCGTTGGAGTGAGGTCGATATCGAAGGCAGCTGCCTTCGATTGAAGGACAGCAAGGAAGGCGCTTCTGTCCGCCCCGTCGGTCTGCCGGTCATCGATTATCTCGAAGCCGCCCGCCTCAAAAGGGATGGAACGTATGTCTTCCCCGGTCAGGGCGAGGACAACGCCGTCGGGAACTTTCCGCAAAGCTGGAAGAAGCTCTTCGCCGAAACCCCGCTCTGGGATGTCACGCCGCATGTCTTGCGGCACAGTTTCGCCAGCATCGCCAATGATCTTGGCTTCACCGAAATCACCATTGCCGCGCTCATCGGGCACGCCAAAGGCTCAGTCACAAGCAAGTACGTCCACACGCTGGACTCGACCTTGATCATGGCCGCCGACACCGTGTCGGGCTACGTGAAGGCGCTGCTCGAAGGGGTCGAGTTCCGGCGAAACACCTATACGCTGGACCGTCAGACGCGGCGGAGCGCAATCAACGATATGCTGATCGAAGCACGACCGTGCAGTTAGTGGCGCTATCTATCACGATCCTTTGGTCCAGAAACCGTCAAATCTGACGGCTAATCCGCATTTAGGTGTCAAATCTGACCGTTAGTGACCGCCTATCAAGCAAGACTTCCCTTGGGGTGGTTTGCAACCTTTCGCATTGGTAACCTTACATACTGGACAAACTGAACATTACGCCTATATGATGCAAAGCACGCAGAGACGGGTTAGCGATATGGCAGAAACAGTAGCGAAACGGCAGGATGGCACCTTCCAGATCAAGGGCCTCAGCGGCCTATCACGGACCGCCACACGCTTCCTCAAACAGCACCCCAACCGGGCGGAGCTTGCGGTAAAGGTCGCCTTAGAGACCGCGGCGAGCCAATTCGACGAGTCCGCAAACACCGAAGGAGTGCCCGACGCGCTTAAGCCCTTCGTAGTCGTCAAGCCGCGCGGCAGCGAGTTGATCGGGGTTTCAGAAGCGGCCTCCCGGCTGAATGTCTCGCGGACCACAGTCTATGATTGGGCTGAAAAGGGCACGCTTCTCGCTTGGCGAGGAACCAAGCGGGGCCTGACGATCCCGGCCGAACAGATCCTCGGCGAAGGCCGCGTCGTTGAAGGGATCGACGGAGTGATCGACATCATCGGGGATCCCGAGCTCGCTTGGGAGTTCCTGAGCGACGAAGGTCCGTTTGCGGATCGAACCGCTCGCCCGATCGATATGCTGAAGAACGGTCGTGTGATAGACGTGCTCGGTTCTGCTGCGTCCTACGGCACCGCCACTACGTGACGAAAACCGCCTATTCGAAAGACCGGGTGGGAGCCGTTCTGACTAAGGTCAAGCTCCCATCCAGCTATCGCATATTCCCAACTCGCCATGCGAAAACTCCTCTCGGAACAGCCCCCGCAGATTCTCGCTTCTGCGCCACCCACTCAGG
The DNA here is from genome assembly GCA_049600155.1 of Rubricella sp. GTDB lineage: Bacteria > Pseudomonadota > Alphaproteobacteria > Rhodobacterales > Rhodobacteraceae > Rubricella. The sequence goes on along the minus strand of JBMYPI010000022.1, from coordinate 15,135 downwards.
ATTTACGGTTCTCTATGCCTCGCCCGATTTTGCAACGGCGTTCATCGAGGTGGTGGTACGCGACCGCTTCGCTCGGACGAAGGTTCGCGAGATCGGCCTCAAGGAAGTGACGCTCCGGTCCACCGCGCTCATCTCGTCGCAGCCGCGCACCAAGCTCTCGCTCGTTGATCTCCGCAAGGACGGCTGCACGCGCCTCGGCGCCCCGACGGACGCAGTCAACGCGCGCAACCACGCCGCCGGGCGTGCCCTCGGGCGCGACATTCACGACAATCATAAATACGTCGATGGAATAGTATTCTCGTCACGGCTCACCGGCGAGGATGTCTTCGCAATCTTCGATCGAGCGGCCCCAAAGCTAGCTTCGCGGAAATCTGAGAGCCTGGAAGAACACGATGAATTGCCCGACGTGCTCAGACGCCACGACATAAGACTGATTGTCCGCAATTGATCTGCTATTCGCTCAAACCATAGCGATAGCTTGTTCGATCACGCCAAGCCGAGCTTTCCCGTAGCAGAACAAAACGGCTTGCCCTAAAACCTGCACGGCGAGATCGACTCAAACCTTTTTATGTTTCCTAAGGCACGAAAACCTTTAATGCCATATCAACCAGGCCTTGCGTGCGCTGCTTGACCATCTCTGCCGTCCAATCGCCATGAGCACCAATATCTCGGTTCAACTTCAGGTTCGAGGCCTGTAACATTGGCCGCTTGTCCGCAAAGGATTTGTTGGCAGCCGCATCGTTATCGTTAGGGCCAAAAATCGTCAAATTGCCCAGCGATTGCTTGACCTTTTCTAGATCCTCAACCTTTTCCGTGCCTTTGGCCGATCGCGGATAGACGTGTTCAAGCGTCGTGTTCGAAAAATCGAATACGCGAGTCTTGTCCTTGCATTTTGGCACGCCGTTCGCGCCGCCTTCATACCACTTTGAATAATCCTCAAGCGTAATGAGGAGGTAGCGGATATGCCCGTTTCCGCTTCTGGGCGAATACCTGACCTCGGACAGATTGGCTTCAAAGACACTGTCCGGCACCACTTTATCGATAAGCTCCCGTAGGTCTTTGCGAAGCTCCTTAATCGCGTAGTTTGCATTTCCCCGGATCTTCTTCGCATGACGCAGATAAATCTCTGTCATGGGGGTGATGTGGGCGTTACCGATCGTCTTGAACCGGAAAATGAACCGCTCCAGCGCTGCCACGGCCTCGGCAAACTTTTTCGGCTCCAGATTCTTCAGAGACAGCAGCAGCGGCATCGCGTTGGTGTGCTTGAGGTGGACCACCAGCATCCGAAGACGCTCCCGGTCCCAGCTCACCACCTTGCTGTGGTCTTCATAGGGCCACTCGCCGTCACCGAGCGTTTGAAGCGTTGCAAACTCGGTATCTATTCTCTCGACCTCTTCGAGCACGGCTTGTGCTTCGGCTTTGGTTGCCGATGCCTTGTCCTTGCACTTGAAGCGGTATTCGAGGAACTGATCGGCGAGGTTCGAGGATTTCGGGCGCTTGCCTTCGTGGGAGGAGTAGTACCAGCGCAGGTAGCTGTCGATATCTCCTGGAGCATAAGCCAGAACGCTGTCCCACTGTTCGGAGAGCTTGTTCTGGATTGATGACAATCCCTTGCTGTCCAGCAATTCCAGCGTGCTCGCCCGCAGCAAATCACCATCGGTGAGATGGACCCCGCGGTCATTCAGCACCTGGAAAATCTGGTAGGCCTCGCTGCGCGTCTCCGAGCACATGAAAATCACGCTGCAATCGGTAGCCAGCACGCTGTTCACAAGAAGCTGCAACCGCTTTGCTTTTTCCCAAGGGGAACCACTCTTAAGAAGATCGTCCTCCACAAACCCGACCAGCCGGTCCCAGGCCGCCTCGATGCGCTCATGGGAAGCCCTCTTCGAAACGGTCTTCTTCTCTCCAATGATGTTCTGGAAGAACTCATCATCGGCATCCGAAAGCTTGAGCTTGGGGATCTCGACATACTCCAGATCAATCTCGTCATGGGCGCGACGGAGATGGAATTGCTGCGCGAGATTTGTGACGACGACGACCTGCACTTCCAGCTCGTCCGTGAATTGCTCTCTATCGAGAAGCGGCACAAATCCATGCTGCGCAGGGCCGGATTATTCGATGCCCTCGAATCCTCGTTCTACCGGAATTTCTACGAAAACGAGGACGATGCGGTCCAAAGGGCGCGATTGAGGCGTGAAGCCCTGGGCGAAGCGAAAGAGCGCGCCACAGACGAGCTTGCCCCCGTCGGAGACCCCTCATCCCTTATTGATGAGGCCTGCAAATGATATTCGACGAGATCGTACTCCACAATTTCGGGCTTTATCAGGGAACGCAGCGCGTTGAACTCACCCCGCCTGACTCCAATAAGCCCATTGTCCTCATCGGCGGGCTGAATGGCGGCGGGAAGACGACGTTTCTGGATGCTTTGCAACTAGTATTGTTCGGACCCCACGCAAAATGCTCCAACAGGGGCTCGCTCGCATATCCCGAATACCTCTCACGCTGCATCCACAGAAGACCGGGCAATGCCGAAGCCGGGATAGAGATCGCCTTTCGCCATACCGTGGAAGGCACCGAAGAGCACTACCATTTGCGCCGCTATTGGAAGACGAACGGCAATGGGTGCAAGGAACGCTTTGAGGTCTTCAAGAACGGCCATGCGGAACCCACTCTGGCAGATAACTGGGCCACGCAGGTAGAGGAGTTCTTCCCCGCCAATATCGCACATCTCTTCCTGTTCGACGGCGAGCAGGTCGAGGCCTATGCCTCGCAAACCGATTCCTCCGCCCTGATCGGAGCGGCCATCCAGAACCTGTTGGGGCTGGATATGGTTGACCAGCTCGATAAGGACTTGCTGGTCTATGAGCGCCGCAAACGCTCGGAAAACAAGGACGCACCTCGCGACGCCGAAATTACCTCCGCCCAGGATGCGGTGCGCGATTTACGCCGCCGTGTCGATGCCCTGAAACAAGAACGCGCTTCGCTGCAAACCCACCGCATCGACAAGCAGCGCAACGCCTTACGGAAGGCCGAAGAGAAATACCGGAAGATCGGCGGAACGCTCTATGACCAGAAAGATGCCATCGAGAACAAATGGTCCGGCTCTGTTCAGCACGTCAAGGACGGGGAAGCCACTTTGCGGGATTTTGCCGGAGGGGCCGCTCCCTTGCTTCTCGTGCGCGTCCTGCTTGAATCGGCCGAGCTGCGCGACCAGCACGAAGAGGAATGCCGCCGCGCGCGCGAACTTGCGGGCGCGCTCAAAGACCGGGACAGAGCGGCCCTCAAGCATTTGCGCGGCCGGAAGGTGCAGAAAGAAGTGGTCGATGCGCTCAAGACGTTCCTTGATGCCGACCGCGCCGAGCGTGAAGCGCTCGGAAAGAAAAACACCGTTCTCGACCTGACGCCCGATGTGCGCAGTGATCTGCATTCGCTGTTGCGCGGAGATATGGACCAACTCGGGGCCGAGGCCGGTAAGCTCCTCGCCGACCAAAAGCACCGCCGCACAAGCGAGGAACACACACGAGTCGAATACGAGAACATCCCCAGCTCGGATACCGTGGAGCATATCGCCAAGGAACGTGACGAGCTTCGTTCCGAGATCGCCGAGCTGGAAGCCATGCATGCGGCGATGGGGCAGGATATCGAGCGCCAGCAGCGCGAACTTGAACGCCGTGAGACGGCACTCGCCCGGCTGCTGGAGGCCGATGCGAAAGATCGCGGCCGCCGAGATGACCGCTCACGCATCCTTCGCCACTCCGGCAAGGTCCGCAAAACCCTGGAGGCCTTCCGCCATGCCGTCATCGCCCGTCATTTACGGCGTATCGAGCAACTGGTTCTGGAAAGCTACCGGCAATTGCTGCGCAAGGCCGGCCTGGTTACGCGGCTTTCAATCGATCCCGAAGACTACGCCTTGACCCTGTACGGCCGCGACGACGAACCGTTGAGCGCCGAAAGACTGTCTGCGGGTGAGCGGCAGCTTCTGGCGATTGCGCTGCTGTGGGGGCTGGCCAAAGCTTCGGGACGCCCGTTGCCGACGGCCATCGATACACCGCTCGGGCGGTTGGATTCCATTCACCGGATGCATCTGGTCGAACGATATCTGCCCTTTGCCAGCCATCAGATTTTGCTGCTTTCCACCGACGAAGAGATCGCGGGCGATTATCACGAGCGCCTGCGTCCATGGATCGGACACACCTATCAACTGACCTATGATGACAAGACGGGCGCGACGCAAATCGCCGCCGGTTACCTGCCCTCCAAGGAGGCGGCGTAATGGCGATTGAACACATACGCCTCTCCCAGCAGGCAAAAGACCAGCTCATCAAACTTAAGCGCGTTACGGGCATCGAGCACTGGAACGTGCTGTGCCGTTGGGCGCTGTGCCTGTCCCTCGCCGAGCAGAGCGTGCCGCCCGCATCGAAGATCCCCGCCGACAGCAATGTTGAGATGAGCTGGAAGGTTTTTGCCGGACGCTACGCGGACCTCTACATCTCGCTTGTAAGGGAACGCTGTGTCCGCGATGGTCTGGGCACGGAACCCGAGATGGTTGCGCAGCAATTCAGGCTGCATCTGCATCGGGGTATATCCTACCTCGCCGGAAACAAAGAGCTGCGCAAGATCGACGATCTCGTCGCGCTTGTCGCCTTATGCCGTGCGCGATGCTGAGGTTCATCTCCGCAACCGGGCACGAACGGCTATCGGCCGTGCGGAACCTTCACGCCCCTTAAAATGCATCCTCGCCGACGGCATCCTCCAGTCCGGCATGCACCTATTCGACTACGGATGCGGACGCGGTGATGATCTGCGCCATCTTGCGATGCTGGGGTTTGATGCCAGCGGTTGGGACCCGGTTCACCGCCCCGATCATGAGCGCCGCAGCGCTCCCATCGTCAATATCGGTTACGTCATCAACGTCATCGAAAACCCCGCCGAACGCCAGAACGCGCTACGCCGCGCATGGGCGCTCACCGAGCAAATCCTGGTCGTCAGTGCGCGGCTAACAATTGAAGCGAAGGCTTTACGCGAAAGCACGGACTACGAAGACGGTCTCCTGACCAGCCGTGGCACGTTCCAGAAGTTCTTCGAACAACAGGAACTCCGCCAGTGGATTGACAGGACGCTTGAGGCGAATGCCGTACCTGCGGCCCCAGGTGTCTTCTACGTCTTCCGTGATCAGCAGGCCCGCACACAGTTCCTCGCCTCACGCTACCGCCGCCGCCTTACGGTCCCGCGCCTCACAAAATCTGCAGAGCTGTTCGCCAGACATGAAACGGTGCTCGCACCTTTGATGGAATTCGTTAACGAGCGAGGGCGCTTGCCCCAGCATGACGAGTTGCCGAACGCCTCTGAACTCGCTCAAGTGTTCGGCTCGATCCGCAAGGCGTTTCGCGTTGTTCTGTATGCGACCGATGAGGCTGACTGGGAGGCGGTCGGTAAAGAGCGCGGGCGGGACCTGTCGATCTATCTGGCGCTCTCGCAGTTTGAAGGACGCCCGCCTTTCGGAAAACTGCCGCTCGCGCTGCAACGGGATGTGAAAGCCTTCTTCGGGAACTATAAGCAGGCCTGCACCGAGGCCGACACCCTCCTGTATTCTGTCGGGCAACCAGACACCGTGGACGAGGCTTGCCGGAGTTCAGCATTTGGGAAGCTCACGCCGAGCGCGTTGTATATACATGAGTCAGCATTGCCCATACTTTCGCCTGTCTTGCGCCTCTATGAAGGGTGCGCCCGAGGCTATCTCGGACGAGTGGACGGCGCCAACATCATAAAGATGCACCGGGGCGAACCAAAGATATCGTATTTGAACTATCCTGACTTTGATAATGATCCCCACCCGCCGCTCGCAGAATCCCTCACGGTGCATTTGCAGACCTTCCGCGTGAAAACACGCAGTTTCCGCACCGGCAGTAACCGGCCAATCCTGCACCGCAAGGAGCTGTTCATATCAGCGGATCATCCCCTCCATGCGAAGTTTTCGCGCCTGACGCGGATTGAGGAAAGCAAGGGGCTGTTTGACGACACCAGCCGTATCGGGCTGGAGCAAGGATGGAACGAGACACTTGCCCAGAAGGGCGTCTATCTCAAAGGGCATCGTCTTTTGTCAGCGCGCGGGTGATTTCTGGAGCGACATGTCGTTCATCCAAACATGTCCATGTCAAATGCCCTCGAACAGTCCCGATGAACGCCGATCTAACGAAGCTACTGTGGTTCAAAACCTCACACTGCAGGCCCCAGGCTGTGGGGATTTGTATCACTAACGGAAGGAAGGCGTCTCCCTGCGGGCCGGGCTGTCGGCGGAGCAGAAGCCCCGGCGGGTCTTCCCCCTGACGGGCGTCCATCCCTGACGCGGGGTGCAGCGCTCCGGTGCGGAGCCAGACCGCCACGTCATGCGGTGCGGCCAGAGTGATAGGCCTGCGGCTATCGCCGTGACGGGTTTGGAGGTCGAGAGAGAGGCTCTCGGACCGCCCGTCCTGGAGATCAGCCATGACTGCGATTGAGATCATGAACGGCCGCCCCGAGCGCGGCGGCTACAAGGTGGATGCGTCCCGCGGCGGGCATGACGGCAGCGTGTCGTCAGAATGGTTTTCGCGGCCCGACGACGAGAAGTACCTCTCGCTCTCGGACCTTTACGCCTCTGTGAAAGGCCGGGCCGAGCGGAGCAAGACGCGGACGGTGGAGAGCGCCGCGATCCGGGTCGAGGCCCATCGCGACGATCCGAAGAAGCTCGCGCTCGTCCTGCCGGACGCCGAGGCGCCGGTCGCGCCGACCCATTGGAGCTTCGGCCAACTTGCGAGCCTCGTTGGCGCGCCGGCGGCCTATCTGCGCCAGCTTCCGGCTCCGTTGGCGGGCATCAACCTGCAATACGGCCTCACCAACCATCGCGCCGAGCAGGTGAAGACCATGGAGGTCGCAAACGGACGCACCGAGCTGCGCGCTGTGACCGGCCCGGACTATGGCCGCATCTACGATCATGAACTCGTTTCCGCCGTTCAGCGCATCGCGGGCGACGGCGTCGGCGACACGCGCTGGAAGGTGCCCGGCGTACTCGACTGGTCGACGGGCATCTACAATCCGATGGTCGATGTGACCAAGGACACAACCACACTTTATGCGTCCGACCGCGACGTCTTCCTCTTCCTGGTCGACGACAGGAACCCGATCGAGGCGGGCACGCTGCCCGATGGCTCGCCTGATCTCTTCTTCCGTGGCTTCTATTGCTGGAACTCGGAGGTCGGGGCGAAGACCCTCGGCATCGCCAGCTTCTATCTGCGCGCTGTCTGCCAGAACCGAAACCTCTGGGGCGTCGAGGACTTCCAGGAGATCACGATCCGGCATTCCAAATACGCCGCCAACCGGTTCGCGCACGAGGCGGCCCCGGCTCTCGCAAACTTCGCGGACTCCTCACCGCAGCCCTTCATCCAGGGCGTTCGCTCCGCGCGCGAAAGGATCGTCGCGCGTAGCGACGAGGACCGCGCCGACTTCCTGCGCAAGAGCGGCTTCTCGAAGGCGGAGACCGGCAAGATCGTCGAGACTGTACTCGCCGAAGAAGGCCGACCGCCCGAGAGCGTGTTCGACTTCGTGCAGGGCATCACCGCCGTCGCGCGGTCCAAGCCGCAGCAGGATGCGCGGCTCACCATGGAAACCCGCGCCAAGAAGCTGCTGGAGCGGGCCGCCTGACGCCGACAATGCAACGAAATGAAAGACCTGGCCCGTGTTGCCGGTAATGGTTGTGCGGGCCATGATGTAATCACCCGACACGATCGCAGGCAAGACTAGGCGTCTTCGCATTATCGCAATCAGCCTTGATGTGTTTGCATCCGGTATCACCAACGCAATCAAGGAGCTCTCATGAAAGTCCAGGCCATAAACGCACCCGACGGACCATCTGCATCCGGTGGATATTCACAGGCGTATCTCGTCGAGCAGCCGTCTCGCATACTTTATATCAGTGGTCAGATCCCGGTAGACGCGGACGGGTCCGTTCCCGTCGACTTCGAGGAACAAGCACGGCTGTCGTGGAAGAACATCGAACGGCAGCTCGCCGCCGCCGGCATGAGCCTCGCTAACATTGTGAAGCACACGACGTTCCTATCCGATCGCGAGTATCGTGCGGCCAACAGTAAAGTGCGACAGGAAGTCTTCGGAGATCACGCGCCCGCCCTGACCGTCATCATCGCAGATATCTACGATGAATCCTGGCTTCTGGAGATCGAAGCGGTCGCGATTTCCTGAAGCGCTCACGCGCGCGTTGGCGACATCAGGTTTTTTTGGATGTGTACCCGATTTCCGCGTCGCTCGTCGACTTCAATGGCCCATACGCGGCCCATCGCTCCTTAGAGGGAGAGGTGGGCCGTGGGTTTCGTGACGGGTCTGGAGGTCAGAGAGAGTCTCGTGACCGCCCGTCGCGGAGTAGTCCGATGACCAAGTCCAAGTCACAGAAGATCACGCTCAGCGCCTCGCGCGACATCCCCTTCAACCAGCTGGTACTCAGCCAGTCGAACGTCCGGCAGATCAAGGCAGGCGTCTCGATCGAGGAGCTCGCCGAGGATATCGCCCGGCGTACGCTGCTCGCGAGCCTCACCGTTCGGCCCGTGCTCGACGAGAACGGCGCGGAGACCGGCATGTTCGAGATCCCGGCGGGTGGGCGCCGCTACCGCGCGCTCGAACTCCTCGTGAAACAGCGCCGCCTCAACAAGACCGCGCCGGTGCCCTGCATCGTGCGCACCGAAGGTCTCGCGGAAGAGGACAGCCTTGCGGAGAACGTCCAGCGCGCGCCGCTGCATCCGCTCGATCAGTTCCGCGCCTTCCAGGCGATGCGCGAGAAGGGCAAGTCCGAAGAGGAGATCGCCGCGGCGTTCTTCGTCTCGGCCAGCGTCGTCAAGCAGCGGCTGAAGCTCGCCGCGGCCGCGCCCTCGCTGCTCGACGCCTACGCCGAGGAAGAGATGACCCTCGACCAGCTCATGGCCTTCACTGTCAATCCCAACCATGAGCGCCAGGAACAGGTCTGGGAGGCGCTCAAGCGCCACTATTCGAAGCAGCCCTATGAAATCCGCCGCATGCTGACCGAGGGCGCCGTGCGCGCCTCCGACCGGCGGGCGCAATTCGTGGGTCTCGACAACTATGTCGAAGCGGGCGGCGAGGTGCTGCGCGATCTCTTCCAGACCGATGATGGCGGTTGGCTGCAAGATGCCGCGCTGCTCGAAACCATGGTCACCGAGAAGCTGAACGAGAAAGCCGAGGCGATCCGCGCCGAAGGCTGGCATTGGATCGAGGTCGGCACTGACTTCCCCTATGGCCACACCTACGACCTGCGGCGCATTCGCGGTGAAGCCGAGCCGATGAGCGAAGAGGAAGAGAAGACCTACACCGCGCTCAAGGCCGAGTATGACAAGCTCGAAGATGACTATGCCGAGGCGGATGAGCTCCCCGAGGAGGTCGACGAACGGCTCGGCGAGATCGAGACGGCGATGGAAGCGCTCCAGAACCGTCCGATCCGGTTCGAGGCGGAGGACTACGCCATCGCGGGCGCTTTTGTCAGCATCGACGGCGCGGGCGGGCTGCGTGTCGATCGTGGCTATGTCCGGCCCGAGGATGAGCCGGTCGCGGAGACAGAGGACGATGCAGGCGGCATCGCCACCAATCCGGATGAGGACGATACGCAAACCGATGTGGACGCGGCGGAGCGTAGCGATCCCGACGAGGACGACGATGACGGCAGCAAGCCGCTCTCCGACAGGCTCGTCTGCGACCTGACCGTGCACCGCACCATGGCCCTGCGCAACGCACTGGCGGGCGATGCCGAGCTGGCGCGATTCGCCTGTCTCCACGCGATGGTCCTGTCGCTCTTCTACCATTACGGCCAGGACAGCTGCGTGGAGATCACGCCGAAGGTGACGCACTTCGGCGCGCAGGCGGAAGGGCTTGGCGACACGACCTATGCCCAGGCGATCGATCAGCGCCACGAGACCTGGGCCGCGAGCCTGCCCAAGGACCCGGAAGCGCTCTGGGACGCCCTGGCCGAGTGGGACGGCGACAGCCACGACGCGCTCTTCGCCCATTGCGTCGCGATGACGGTCAACGCGGTGCAGGAGCCCCATTACTTTAAGCCACGCCAGATCGCCCACGCCGACATCCTCGCTTCGACGCTCGGCCTCGACATGGCGAAGGCGGGCTGGGCGCCGACGGCGGCCAGCTATCTCGGCCGTGTCACCAAGGCGCAGATCCTCACCGCCGTGCGCGAAGCGAGGGGCGACAAGGACGCCGACCGCATCGCCGGGTTCAAGAAGCCCGAGATGGTCGAGGCCGCGGAAGAACTGCTCGCGGGCTGCGACTGGTTGCCAGTACCATTGCGCACGCCGCCTCTGGCCGAAACGCCCGACGAGCCGGAGTTCGAGATCATCGACGAGGGCGACGGCGAGCCGGAAACCGTCGAGGAACGCGAAGACGATCCCGAGGTTCTCGAAGCCGCGGAGTGATCGCGCAAAGGCAGGCGAAGGGCGGCGCATGGTCGATGGTCGATCCAGCATCATGGATGCGATGATCCGACTGTCGCCGCCTTCGCCACCCACGGGCAAGCGACCACCAACCGAGGGAGACCTTCCCCCTAACTCCCTCGACCTGGGGCCTGTCGGACGCGGCAGGCCCTTTTTTGCTGCGTGCAGAACGGAGTTCATCATGGAGAACACAGCATCGGAGATCGCGCAGCGCCTGTCCCGCGAGGCCGAGGCGGTCTGTCGCCACTACCTGTCGAACGGCCGGAAGCAGGGCCGCTACTGGATCGCCGGCAACGCCGAGAACACGCCCGGTCGCAGCCTCTATGTGCGGCTCACCGGCCCCACTTCCGGAAAGGGCGCGGCGGGCAAATGGACCGACGCCGCCACCGGCGAGCATGGCGACCTGCTCGATCTCATCACCGCCAATCTGCGGCTCTCCTCGGTCGGGGAGGCGTTGGACGAGGCCCGACGCTTTCTCAGCCTGCCGCGCCCGGACCCACCGCCGCGCGAGCCGATGGCGAAGGCACCGACTGGGTCGCCTGAAGCCGCAAGGCGGCTGTGGGCGATGGGTCAATCGATCGCGGGCACTCTCGCCGAACGCTATCTCGCCAGCCGTGGCATTGTCGGCATCCGGAATGTCGGCGCGCTGCGCTTTCATCCGCACTGCTACTACTGGCGCGAGGGCGAGCCTGACCCCGAAGAGCTCGAAGCCTGGCCTGCGCTTCTCGCCAAGGTAACCGACATCGATGGCAAGCTCACCGGATTGCACCGGACCTGGCTCGATCCAGAAACCGCGGGCAAGGCGCCGCTCGACCCGAACCGCAAGGCGATGGGCAACCTGCTCGGCCACGGGGTGCGCATCGGTGCGGCCACAGACATGCTCGCGGCCGGCGAAGGCCTGGAAACGATGCTCTCGCTGCGCATGGCGCTGCCCGACCTGCCCGTCATCGCGGCGCTCTCCGCCAACCATCTCGCGGCCCTTGAACTGCCGCACGGCATCGAACGGCTCTACATCGCCGTCGACTCCGACCAAGCGGGCCGCATCGCGGCCGACGCAGTGGGCGACCGCGCGCGCTCCGGCGGCATTGAGACCGTGCCGCTCGTCTTCCGGCTCGAAGACGCCAACGCGGATCTGCGCACTTTCGGCCTCGAAGATCTCCGGGCGCATCTGCAGCCCCAGCTCGCGCCACAGGACGTGGAGCGGCTGCTGCCATCCTCCGCCGCCTGATCGAAGCACGGATGGCGCCGGCGTATCCGTCACGGGCACGTCTTCGGACATCGGAGCCGCGCCTCAGGGCCTTCCAAGAGGGGCGAGACGGAGCGGAGTCCGCCCGGTCCGGCAACGGCTGCGGCGTCACCGTTTTCCGCCGCCGGGCCACCCGCGCGTTCCGCGTGGGCACACAAATCATGTGTGCGACCGGCTTTGCATCGCGAAGCAAAACGGCGCCGTCTCCGCCGTCCTCCGCTGCGCTCCGGCCGATCCGAGGATCGGTGCAGGCCCGGCCAGCCCCCCGCTTTCCCATCGCCCGGGAAGGCCCGCGAGAGGCGCGGGTCACTTGAATCGGAGACGACCCGCCATGACCGAAGACGCCGACACCACGCACCGCTCATCGACCGCCATCGTCCTCGACGAGCTGCAACTCTACGGTTATCGCCCCTTCGCGGGCGAACCCGACCCGCGCCCACTGCCCGAGGCCGACGCGCTCCAAGGCGCGCTCGCCGACATCTTCGACGCCCTGATCGCCAGCCTGAGCGACACCCGCCTCGAACCCGATCTCGAAGACCTGCTGTGGTCGACCACCAACGTCTTCCACCGCATGGCGTCCCGAGTCGACCGTGAACTCGACACCAACGAGCAGGCGCAGAAGCGTTCGCAGCGAGAGCAGGACGGCTCCGAGGTCCGCTCGGTCGAGCTCGAGGAGCTGATCGCGCAGGGCATCACGCAGATCGAGCGCCGCAACGCCTACGAGGGCATGCGCGACCTCGCCGCCGACCTCTTCGAGGCGCATCTCGGCACCGCCTGGCATCCGCATTCCGGCTCGCACACGAACCGGCGCAACCTGACCGCCGCGCTGATCGACAGCCGCGACTTCCTCGCCGCCAAGAGGAAGACCGAGCTGGAACCACTCTTGCCGACCGGCACCAAGATCGCGCTAACCGGCGGCACCGACTTCGCCGACCACAAAGCCGTCTGGGCCGCGCTCGACCGGGTGCACGCCAAGCACGCCGACATGGTGCTGTTGCATGGCGGATCGCCCAAGGGCGCCGAGAGGATCGCCGCCTGTTGGGCCGACAATCGCAAGTGCCCTCAGATCGTCTTCAAGCCCGACTGGACCCGCCACGGCAAAGCCGCGCCGTTCAAGCGCAACGACCAGCTCCTCGACACCGTCCCGATCGGCCTCATTGTCTTCCCCGGTTCGGGCATCACCGACAATCTCGCCGACAAGGCGAAACAGATGGGCGTGCCGCTCTACGACTTCCGCACCGGGAAGGCGGGCAAACCGTGATCCGTGATGCCTGTTGCGCATCACCCGTGCGCGCGCCGGAGCATTCCGGCGCGCGATCACTTGCGCTATACTTCATTCGCGCCGTGGCGGTGGTGGAGGCGCAACTCTCGCAAGGAGACCGCCCATGTTCGTTTCCGCCATACTGAGCGTCCTCGGCCTCGGCTTCATCGTCTATGTGCTGTTCGCGCTCGCCGTCTATGCGCTCCCGTTCTTCGTCGCCGTCACCGTCGGGATGCATGTCTACGACAGCGAAGCCGGACTCGTCGCCGCGTTCGTCTCCGCCTTCCTCGCAGGCGGCGCGACACTTGTTGCGGGCCAAATCGCGTTCGCAACGATCAAGTCCGTTCCCGCCAGGCTCGCCATCGGCGCGCTCTTCGCCGCGCCCGCGGGCATCGCGGGATATCACGCCATCAAGGGCCTCTCCCAGCTCGGCGGCGCGAGCGAGACCTGCACGCTTACCTTCGCCTGGATTGGCGCTATGGTCGTCGGCGCGACGGCCTGGGCGCGCATCGCGTCCCTTGCCGGGCCGGACGAGGACGCGCCGGCGACATCACCGGCGTTCCGAATTGGGCGCGCAGCAAGCGACGGCTGAGAGCATCTCAAACCCTCTGATCGTATTTCAATCGTGATCCACACTGACTCTGGCCGGGAGGAAAGGCCGGAACGGCGCTTGCGTCTACGCCACGGATAGCCGTTCGAGGAAGGACGCTGAAAAGCCGACTCCGTTAAAGCGGCACGACGCACCGCCTGTCGGGGCAGCCATTTCTGTATGACGCCCTCCGTACGCGCCGATACGTCTCCGTCCGTCTGCACGCCGGGGCCTGTCTTCGCGCGACGCGCGCTACCGGGATCTTGCCGGTATCCATCGGTGGGGCTCAGGTCTTCTCCCATGTGCCCGTCACCCGCATCCCACACGGCCTCTCAATGGGCTGATCTGGCCGGGGCCGGCTACGCCTCGACCGCCTTGGCCGCAACGGCGGGGCCGGACTTTCTTCCCCTGGCCGAAGGCCATTCCTCGCGAGCGAACCTTGCGGGTCCAAGAAAGACCGTCCCCGCCGTCCTCCGCTGCGCTTCGGGCCATGAATGGCTGCGTCGGCGGATCGCTCCGGCCTCTGCGATCGCCATCGAGGCCGCGATGGGCGCGGGATCGAGAACCCAAAGGAGAACTGACATGGCCACCATCGGAACCTTCAAGAAGACCGGCAACGAGTACGTCGGCGAGATCGTCACCCTGAGCGTGCAGGCGAAGAACGTCCGCATCGTCCCCGAGGAGGGCGGCAACGGCAACGCCCCGAGCCACCGCGTCTTCGTCGGCCGCGCCGAGATCGGCGCCGCCTGGTCCAAGACCTCGAACGAGGGACGCGACTATCTGAGCCTCAAGCTCGACGACCCGAGCTTCACCCAGCCGATCTACGCCAACCTCTTCGACGACACCGTCGTCGAGGGCGAGGAGAGCTACAGCCTCATCTGGTCCCGCCCCAGCCGCCGCAACGGCGACTGAGCCGCCGCCAAGCGCCCCGTCCGGACACCCGGGCGGGGCGTTTTCTCGCGTCAGGCCTTCTTCTCGCTTTCGTCCAGCAGCGCCGCCGGCTTGACGCCGAGCTCGCGCGCGAGGCGCTCGAGCACGTCGATGCTGGCGGCGTACTGGCAGCGCTCAATCGAGCTGATATAGGTCCGGTCGATGTCCGCCCGGTGGGCGAGCTCCTCCTGCGACAGGCCTCGTGCTTGCCGGTATGTCCTTAGATTTCTGGCCAGTATGTCGCGGATCGTCATCCGCGCGAGGAACGACTATTGTAGAGTATTTAACCACGGAGTATTCTCTACAAACAACTCAGGCCGATCGCTCGGATCGCATATGACGCGCCTTCTCCGCCCCCAGAGTCTCTGGCAGCCGACGGACTTTCCCGGTGCAAAGATTCCCTGCCGGACCGTGGATCGTGGTTACCGATCCGTTTATGACTCGGAACAAAGACGGGGGACGCCGAAATGACCGATCAGCCGCAAGCGCCGCTCGCCGACGCGCCGCCCGCCGAGGATCGCGTCACCGTCTACGACCGCGATCACCTCAAACTCTACATGCGTTTGCTCGACGCCAACGCGGAGGGCGCCTCGCTCCCCGAGATCGCGCGCATCCT
>JBMYPI010000021.1:0-20449 GCA_049600155.1 Rubricella sp. | reverse complement strand
ATTCGGCCCGGTGCAGGTCGTTCTACCGTTCCGGGACGAAGCGGACGCGGTGGCCATTGCCAACGGTACGGCCTACGGGCTCGTAGCAGGTGTCTGGACTGCTGACGGCGCGCGGCAGATGCGGCTCGCGCGTCGGCTGCGGGCGGGGCAGGTGTTCATCAACA
The DNA here is from genome assembly GCA_049600155.1 of Rubricella sp. GTDB lineage: Bacteria > Pseudomonadota > Alphaproteobacteria > Rhodobacterales > Rhodobacteraceae > Rubricella. The sequence continues at coordinate 20,285 of JBMYPI010000021.1, read as the reverse complement.
ATTACGGCGCCGGGGGCGGGGTCGAGCTTCCCTTCGGCGGTGTGGGTGCGTCGGGACATGGGCGTGAGAAGGGGTTCGAAGCCCTCTACGGGTTCACGACGCTCAAGACCGTTGCGGTGCGCCACGGCTGAAGACCCTTAACCGAACGGTGAGGGATCACGGGGCATGATCCACCCCGGGTGACGGGTGTGGACATGGGGCTTTTCCGGCTAGAAGGTCATCTGTTGTTGCAGGATCCGGCGGGGCAGGTGATCCCCGGCGGTCCCCTTGCGCTCGATATTCTCCTGCCAGACGGCTTCTCCACCTTCCGGCACTGGCCGTCGGAGGCCGGGATCGACCTTCCGTCCTTCACGCTCTCCCTGGGAGGTGAAGCGATCCCCCCGGGCACCGAGGTTTCGGTGGAGGATGCCGGCCACGGCGGTGGCACGACGCGCCTTCTGCAGCTTCGGTTCATCGACGGTGCCGAAGCCCTGTTCCGGCTTTCCGGCGCCGCGCTGCCACCACTCGATACGGTCGAGGCGACGGCCGCATTCGCGGAGGGGGCCGCCCGTTCGGATGCGCCGCCGGGGGTCGCCGATCTCTCCTCCTTCCTGGCTGGACCCGAGGCCGATTGGCCATCAGACGCTTTCGCGCGCCGGTTGGACGGAGGGCCGGGCGCGGATCTGCTCCTTGGAGGTTCGGGGGCAGACGCTCTCGCGGGCGGGGCTGGCGACGACCTGCTCATGGGGGAAGGAGACGACGATCTCCTCGATGGCGGAGAGGGCGATGATATCCTCATCGGCGGACCGGGGCATGACATCCTTTCCGGTGGCGTCGGCTTCGACACGGTGCGCTACGACGAGGATCATCTCGCCAGCGGGGTCCGCGGCATTCTCGCCGATCTCGGTGCCGGGACGATCATCGACGGGTTCGGAGGGAGCGATCGAGTGACCGGGATAGAGGCCGTGCGCGCCACACCCTTCGCCGACGAGATGATCGCGGGTCTGCAGGCCGTTCATTTCGTGGCGGGCGCGGGGGACGATCGCCTCGTAGGCGGACCGGGTGCCGATCGCCTTCAGGGCGGCGATGGCGCCGATACGATCAACGGGGGCGATGGCGATGACATCATTCACGGTGGCGACAGCGCGGCCGATCTTCGTGACGTGGTCTATGCCGGCGCAGGCGCGGATTTCGTCGATGGTGGCCACGGCAACGACCTTCTCTACGGGATGGAGGGTGATGACACGATCGAGGGCGGGTTCGGCGCAGATACGATCGCTGGTCAGACCGGGGCCGACAGCCTGTCGGGCGGACCGCTGTCGGACGAGCTTTTCGGCGGCAACGGTGACGATTTTCTCAATGGCGGTTTCGGATCGGACAGGCTAAATGGCGGGGCCGGGGCGGATCGGTTCTTCCATCTCGGAGTCGCGGATCACGGGAGCGACTGGATCCAGGACTTCCGGCACGCCGAGGGAGACCGGCTCGTGTTCGGAGGAAGTGCATCAGCCGCTGCTTCGGCCTTCCAGGTCAATTTCGGCCGCACGCCGGGCGCGGGCAACGACGCGATCGACGAAGCTTTCGTCATCGACCGGGCGAGCGGACATATCCTCTGGGCACTGATCGACGGCGCCGCGGAAGAGGCGATCCTGCTGCAGGTCGCCGGCGGCGGACTTTACGATCTTCTGGGATAGCCCGCCACGCGGGAAGAGCACGGCCAGCAGGGTCGCCATGACCATCGAGACATCCGATCTGACGCATCGCCGTTCGGCATAGGCAAGGTCCAGCCGGCGTTTTGCAGGGACGAAACGCGAGAGGTAAAGCGCTTCGACCGCTCCGGGATCCGTCAGTTCGGAGAGGACGCGCGCCTCGATCGGTCCGACTAGAAGCGTCGCCAAACCGGTCAGGCCGGGTGCTTTCTCGAGCACGGGCCGCCAGCCGACAGGATCCAGCGCGACATGACCCGGGAGTGGCGCGCGATACCCCACGAAGCGCATCTCGCCCCGCAGAACGTTCGCGAGTTGCGGCAGTTCATCGAGATGGGTCGCCCGCAGGGCGGCGCCTGTCCGCGTGACGAAACACCTTTTGTGACCGCCGGATGCTGTTCCGTCCTCGGCGCCCGGCTGCATCGTCCGGAACTTGAACATCGGGAAAAGGGCGCCGCCCGCACCGCATCGCGGGCTGCGATAGAGGATCGGCCGCCCATCCACCACGAGGATGGCGAGCGCGATCGCCGCCATCACCGGCAGGGCCGCTGCCAGCAACAGAAGCGCCAGCGCGCGTTCCCCGATCGTCGGTTTCATCCGGCGACCATCGCGGCATGGTGATGAGATACGGCATCCTCGATCCGCTCGAAGAGCGTCAACCTGCCAGCGTCGAGGATCGCGCCCCTTGTGCAAAGGCCACGAAGCTGATCCGGAGCATGGGAAACGATGATCGCGCTCCGTCCCGCGAGGGTGCGCTGAAGCATTGCGCCGCTCTCCCTTCGGAAGGCGGCGTCGCCGACGGCGGTGATCTCGTCGAAGAGGTAGAGATCGAACGGAATCGCCATCGAAAGGGCGAAACCGAGCCGTGCCCTCATGCCCGCCGAATAGGTCCTGAACGGGGCCTCCATACGCGCCCCAAGACGGGAGATGGCCCGAACATCGGACAGGACCCGCTCGACCGGCTGGCGATAGGCGCGCGCGATGAAGGCGGCGTTCTGAAGGCCGGTCAGATCGCCATGGAAGCTCGCCGCGATCCCGATGGGCCAGGAGACCGACCCGTCCGCGACGATCCGCCCGGCATCCGGCCGCAACAATCCCGCGACGAGCCGAAGAAAGCTCGATTTGCCGGCGCCGTTCCGCCCCAGAAGGCCCAGGACCTCACCCTTCTTCAATGTCAGATCGATACCGTCGCAAACGCGCTGGAAGCGCCCTCTTCCCAGGCGGTGATCCTTGTATAGACCCTCGACGGTCAGCATCAGAAGCGCCCCCGCAGTCCCGCCAGGAGCAGGCTGACACAGCCCCAGGTGACGGAGCAGCCCAGCAGAACAAGGAGGAGGAGGCGCTCCCGCTCCGGGTAGAGCGGTTCCTCCGGCACCATCGGTTCGACGAATGGCTGGAGATAGAGGCTCTGGCGCGATGCCTCCGCCCGTGCACGTTCGACGGCTGCCAGCGCCGCGATGTAGCTTTGTTCAGCGAACTCCCGTTCGACGAGAAGCCGCTCGAATCCTTCCGTCAGGCTGGAGAACGCGGTATCGCCCGCGCCGAACCGGCTTCTGGTTTCCGCGATCCGCTGTTCGATCACGCGAATGCGCCGTTCGGCCGCTTCGAGCCGGGGGTCGTCCGCCCGCGTCGTGGCGCGCAGCAGATCCTGTTCGATCAGTGCTTCCACGAGTCCGCCCTGAAGGCTGTTGAGGATCTCAATCCGCCCGGCGATATCCGCCGTCGGGTCGACCATGAGGTGTTCGGCGCGAAACCGCGTCAGCGCGCGCCGGGCGGCCGCAAGCCGTGCCTCGGCGCGGTCGAGGGCCTCCTGCGCCTCGCGCGCGGCATCGGAAAGCGCCTCGCGCCGCAATCCGTTTATCATCGCCGAGGAATGGACAAGGATCGCGCGCGCGATCTGTTCCGCATCCGTGGGTGTGAACGCCCGAACCTCGACCGTCACCAGACCGCCAGCGCGGTCGCCGGTCGGCCTGACCATCCGTCGCCAGAACGCGCCGAGATCCTCCGTGCTGGCGTCCGGCTGCAGTGCGAAGACGGGGTCGCGGGCAGGGCGTGAATACCGCCGCCTCAGGTCGAGTTCCGCGTCGATGGAGGATGCGATCGCATCCGATCGCAGGTAGGCGACGATGATCTCGGCATCCCGACCGCCGCCGAACCCGCCGATCTCGCCGAACATCGAAAGCGGGTTCGGCTGCTCGGACGCCTCCACGGCGAAGGCGATCGTTGTGGCGTATTGATCGGCCGCACGGGCATGGAGATACCAGGCGGCCAGTGCGACCGGCACGAGAACCAGGATCCCGAACCAGACAACCGCCGGGGCGATCCCGCGGAGCCCCGGCGGTGACGCCCCGCCGATAGCGCTCGCCGCCTCACCGATCCTCGCTGGCGCTTCGTGCCGCATCCATCCTCCGTGCCGCGTTCACGAAGGAGGAATAGAAGCGAATCGTAACCAAATCCTGCACAGGCTCCCACGGTCACCGATTGGGAGAGCCATGCGATGGGAGCGACGACGGCACTCGTTCTGCGGGAGATCGAGGCAAGCGGCGGGCGGACGCCGGGGGGCTATGCCTGGGCGGTGGTCGAACCCGTCGCCGTCGTGCTTCTGCTCACGTTCACTCTCGGCGCCTTTTTCGAAGCGCCGCCGGTCGGCCCCGGTTTCGCGCTTTTCTTCGCCTCCGGCTATCTGCCCTTCGCGCTCTATGTCGACGTGTCGGCGCGCGTCGCTGCGAGCATACGGTTCTCGAAGCCGTTGATGGCCTATCGGCCGGTCGGCCCCGTCCAGGCAATCCTCGCGCGCTTCATGCTGGCGGCACTGACGCAGATCGTCGTTTGCGTGCCTCTTCTGGCGTCGGCGGTCGCCACGGCGCCCGCGCCGGTCTGGCCGGACTGGACGACGATTCTCGCCGGATTCGCGATCATGGCGGCGCTCGCGTTCGCTTTCGGCGCTCTTACCGCGGCAGTCGCCGTTCACCTGCCACTCTGGGAGCGACTCTGGGCGATGGTCAATCGACCCCTGCTCCTCTTCTCGGCGGTAATCTACACGGTCGAGGACGCGCCGGAGCGGTGGGCGGCGCTCCTGGTCCTCAATCCGCTGGTGCACGGGATCGGGCTTGTCCGGGCCGGGCTGTTCGACGGGTATGGCGCGCATTACGTCCAGCCGCACTACCCGGTCCTTCTTGCGCTTTGCGCCCTGCTCTTCGCGCTAGCGATCTTCGCCGCGACGGAGCGTGACAGGCTGATGTCGTGATTCACCAATCGGAAAGGCCCCGCCGGTATCCAACGAGGCGAGGGAATCGCCGAGGTGAGATATGATCGATCGGTTCGTCCGCCTGATCCAGTTCCTCCTGCCCGGATCGAGAGGAGGCCGCTACGCGAGGGAGATCCGCCGTTCGGGCCTGTTCGACAGGGCCTTCTATCTCGGTGTGAATCCGGGCCTGAACCCGCTCTATCGCCTGCTGCCCGAACGGCACTATGCCCTCTTCGGGGAGGGTGCGGGCCTCTGGCCGAACGGGGGGTTCTGCCCGCACGCCTACCTCCGGCACAGTCCCGATCTTGCGGGGTCCACCCTCCGGCCCTTCCAGCATTTCATCCGTCACGGGCATGCGGAGGGCCGGATCACCGTCGATCCCCCTGCGGAAAACCTGCCGAAGATCCCGTTCCCCACCATCCGACCGCGCGGCCCGCGCACCGCGCCGTTCGCGATTCAGGTGCACGTCTACTATCCCGACCTCTGGCCCGAACTCGAGGAGACGCTGCGCGGCGTCGATCTCGCCTTCGACCTGTTCGTCACCATCACCCACCGGGGGCAGGAGACGGACGAGCTTGCCGAGCGGATCTCCAGCGCCTTCCCCGGTGCGCATGTGGTCGCACTCCCCAATCGCGGCAGGGATATCCTTCCGTTCGTCTTGATGGTCAACGCGGGATTGTTCGATGGCTATCGCGCGGTCTGCAAGCTGCACACCAAGAAGTCGCCGCATCGCGGGGATGGCGATGTATGGCGCCGCGCGCTGATCGGGGGCCTTCTCCCGGCGGGCGGAACGGCTGCATTGCTCGACCGGTTCCTTGCGGATCGGGATGCCGCTTTCCTCGTTGCCGACGGGCAGCATTATGCGGGCGTCGGGTGGTGGGGGTCGAACGAGGCGAAGACGGCCGCGCTGCTCAAGCGGCTTCAGATCAGGATCGATCCCGAAGCACTGTCTTTTCCGGCGGGCTCGATCTACTGGGTCAAGCCGCTCGCGCTCACGCTGTTGCGGGGGCTGAAACTGTCACCCGGCGATTTCGAGGAGGAGGCAGGCCAGACCGATGGCACGCTCGCCCATGCCGTCGAGCGCGCGATGGGCTATCTCGCCCTCGGATGCGGCCAGCAGGTTCGGGAAGTCGGTGCCCTTCCCGCGTCCGTGGAGGCGCCGGACACACCGAGGCCGGGCTTCGTTTCGGCTTTCTATCTTCCGCAGTTTCACCCAGTGCCCCGAAACGATGCGTGGTGGGGCAAGGGCTTCACCGAATGGCGGTCCGTGACGGCGGCGAAACCCGCCTTCGAAGGGCACTGGCAGCCGCGATACCCGGCCGATCTGGGCTACTACGATCTCCGCGTCATCGAAACGCTCGCCGCACAGGCCCACCTTGCCAAGGTGCATGGCGTGGATGCCTTTTGCGTCTACCATTATTGGTTCGATGAGGAGCGTCTGCTGGAAGCGCCTCTCGACCGGCTTCTGAAGGATCGGTCTGTAGAGTTCCCGTTCTATCTCGCCTGGGCCAACGAAAGCTGGCGGCGCAACTGGGACGGGCTGAGCGGCGAGATCCTCATGGATCAACGCTACGCGCCGGGCTTCGAGGAACGTTTCGTCGCGAGCACGCTGCCCTATCTCGCCGATCCGCGCTATGCCCGGCCCGACGGGCGGCGCCCGCGTGTCGTGATCTACAGACCGGGCGATCTGCCAGACCCAGCCGCCAGCATCGCCAGGATGCGGCATGCATGGGCGGAGGCGGGTCACTGCGAGATCGAGCTCGGTGGCGTGCTCTTTCATGATGGCGACCACGGGATCGGGGACCTCGACTTCCTGATCGAGATGCCGCCCCACGGGCTTGTTTCCGGAGAGGACTATCTTTTCGGCGGTTCCGGCGGCGATCGTCTCGGCACCGTGCGCCCCGGTTTCGAGGGCGCGATCTATGATTACGATGCCGTCATTCGCAGGAGCCTCGAACCAGCCTACCGTGCATCCCTGCCCGACAGGACGATCGCGGGCGTCATGCCGGGCTGGGACAACTCCGCGCGACGGGGCGATCGCGCCCACTGCGCCTTCGGTGCGCATCCGGGTGCGTTCCGGCGATGGCTTTGCGCGCTGCGCGACGAACGCCTGGAGCGATCCTATCGTGGCGAGCTTTTCATCAACGCATGGAACGAGTGGGCCGAGGGCGCATTTCTGGAGCCCGATGCCGCATTCGGACACGGATCGCTGCTCGCGCTTGGCGAGATCACGGGCGCGGAGGCCGCCGAATGACCCGCTTCATCCTCCACGTCGGAACCCACAAGACCGGAACGACCAGTTTCCAGAACGCGATGCATACCGAGCGCGGCGCATTGATGCGATGCGGGCTCTGGTATCCCGATCTTGGCCGCGGTACGGCGCATCATGGCCTGCTCACCGGGCAGGTTCTGCTCGACCCGGCCTTTCATGTCGACGATCCGTCTGCGGCTCTCGATGCGATCGTGGATCGCGCTTCGCGGGAGGACCTCACCGTTCTTCTCAGTTCGGAGGAATTCAGCCGGTCCGGACCGCAGGGCGCGCGGCTTCATTGGATCGTCGAGCGCTTGCGCCGTGCGGGCCCGGTGCAGATCGTCGTGACGGTGCGCGGCCAACTCGCCTTTCTTCAGTCCATCTATGTCGAGATCTCCCGCAAGGCGCCGCAACCGCCCCCGCGCGTGTTCGTCGAAACGGCGATGCGCCGACGGATGGCGGCGGGCCTGCATCTGAACCACAACGTCCTGCTCGATCATCTCGAGGCGGCAAGGCCGGATGACGGCATCGCCGTTCTGGATTACGAGCGGGCGCGGCGCCACGCCAGCGGCCTGTTCGGCTCCATCCTGACAGCGGCCGGCCTCGATCCGGCGCTTCGCGGAAACGAACGACGCCCGCGCAAGGACGCCAACGTCTCCGCGCCGGCGCTGGCGGTTGCGCTGGCCAACACGTTCGCCTCCCCGACAGTTCCGGGCGAACGGCAACTCGCGCATCTCGTTCGGCTCCTTGACGAAGTGGCGGGTGATCGATCACAGGCGATCTTTACCCGGGCGGAGCGCGCCGCGATCGACGATCTTTTTGCGCAGGCCAACGCCCGCTTCGTCGCGCGGGTCAGGCGCGGCGATCCCGATTTCTCCCTGACGACGGGCATGCCGGGGGATGTGCTTCACCGCGATGACCTGTCCCGCGATCTCATCGCGCGCGCCGAGGCTCTGTTCCGGGATGCGGCGTGAGGACGGAACCCGACCGCGTCACGATCCTTCTGGGTCTGCGCAACGGCGCGCGTTTCCTCCCCGCACAGCTCGATAGCCTGGCGCGACAGGAAGGCTGCGCGTGGCGACTTCTGGTTTCGGATGATGGCTCGACCGATCGTTCGCGCGAGATCGTCGCCGATTTCGCGCGAAACCGCGGCGGCGATCGCGTCGAACTCGGGGCTGGCCCCGGCCTCGGCTTCGCGGAGAACTACCGCACAATGCTCGCGATTCAGGATGGGACGGGCCCGCTCGCCTTCGCGGACCAGGACGATCTCTGGCACACGCACCGGCTCGCAAGGGCGATCGCCGCCCTGCGGGAACTCCCACCCGATTGCCCTGCGCTTTACTGTTCCGCCGTCAGGGTGATGACGGGGCGACGCCCCGAGGGCCCGATCTGGTTCCGCGCGGTTGAACCGGGCTTCCGGCATGCACTCGTCCAGAACATTGCGGGCGGGAACACGATGGTCCTCAATGCGGCGGGCGCGGCCCTTGTCGCAGCGGCGGCAAGGCTGAGCGGACGTTTCGTTTCCCATGACTGGTTCGCCTACCAGATCATCACCGCCGCGGGGGGGCGGGTGATCCATGATCGGTTTCCGGGTGTGCTTTATCGTCAGCACCGGCACAACACGATCGGTGCAGCCGTCGGATTGGCTGCACAGGCGCGGCGCGCGCGTGCGCTTCTTGCCGGCCGATACGCGCGCAATCTCGATATCCAGCTTGCCGCTCTCGCCAGGTGCCGCGCGCTGATGCTTCCGGAAGCGGCCGCGCTTCTCGACCGTATCAGTGAGGCCCGTGCAGGTGGACGATTGGCGACCGCGCGGGCCGTGTCGGCGGAAGGTCTTCACAGGGCAGGTCGATCGGGTCATGCCGTGCTGGTCGCTGCCGCCCTATTCGGCAGGCTATGAGGCGGGTTCAGAACGGGCTCCGTAGCGCCGAAAGGGGCGGTGCCGCGTCATCCTTGGCCGAGAGTATCGCTTCGGCCGGGTCGATTCCCCAATCGATACCAGCCGTATCGAACCGCGCCGCGATCTCTGCATCGCGAGCGTAGGGCGCGCTGCACTTGTAGAGCACTTCACACCCGTCGCTCAGCGTCACGAACCCGTGCAGGAAGCCGGGCGGGATGAAGAGCTGAGCGCCGTTCTCCGCCGAAAGGCGCACCGTCACGGATTTGCCGAAGCTGGGCGATCCGCGCCTGATGTCCACCGCGACATCGAGGATCTCGCCACGGACGCAACGAACGAGCTTGGCTTGAGCAAACGGCGGCGCCTGCGCATGAAGGCCACGCACCGTTCCCTTCAGCACGGATGCGGAGTGGTTGTCCTGGACGAAATCCACGTCGATGCCCGTGGCGGCGAATGCGGCACGGTTCCAGGTTTCGCTGAAATAGCCGCGCGAATCCGCAAACCGTGGCGGCCGGACGATGACTACGCCCTCCAGCGCCGTTTCCTCTATCCCCGGTGCCGTGCTCATGGGGGTGTGTATCGCCGCAGATGCCTAAGACTTCCTTTCCACCTTGCCAATCGCGCCTCCGCGCGGTCATTTTTTTCGCGAGAACGGGGAGAGAGCGATGCGACTTGAAGGCAAGACAGCGGTCGTGACGGGCGGCGGATCCGGGTTCGGGCTCGGTATCGCGCGCAAATTCGTTTCCGAAGGCGCCACCGTGATGATCGCCGATATCGATGAGGCGGCCGCCCGCAGCGCAGCCGAAGCCCTCGGGGCGCACGCCTTCACGGTCGATGTTTCGAAGGGTGAGAGCGTCGAGGCGCTCGCCGCCGAGGTCCGAACCGTCTTCGGCGATCTCGATATCCTCGTGAACAATGCCGGGGTCACCCATCTTCCCGCGCCGATGGAAGATGTCTCGGAGGAGGATTTCGATCGCGTTCTCGCGGTGAACGCGAAATCCGTCTACCTGACGGCCCGCGCCTTCGTGCCCGCGATGAAGGCGCGTGGATCGGGTGCGATCCTGAACATCGCATCCACGGCGGGCGTGAGCCCCCGGCCGCGGCTCAACTGGTACAATGCGTCGAAGGGCTGGATGATCACCGCGACCCGCGCGATGGCGGTGGAACTCGCGCCAGCGGGTGTGCGGGTCAACGCGATCAATCCCGTCGCGGGCGAAACGCCGCTTCTCAAGAGCTTCATGGGCCAAGATACCCCGGAAATCCGGGCGAAATTCCTCTCGACGATCCCACTGGGGCGCTTCTCGACACCTGAAGACATGGGAAACGCCGCCTGTTTCCTCTGCTCGGACGAAGCCGCGATGATCACCGGCGTCGCGCTCGAGGTCGACGGCGGACGCTGCATCTGAGGGGGCATCCGAGATGGAGCCGGGGAAGCGGAACCTGATCACCGATGTGGATGGTCTTCTTGTCGGCCAGGCGGCGGATCACGAGATCGTCACGGGCGTCACCGTCCTGACGGCGGAGGAACCGTTCACCGCCGGTGTCAACGTGATGGGGGGCGCGCCCGGCACCCGGGAGAGCGATCTGCTCGGGCCCGACAAACTGGTTCCCGCCGTCGATGCGCTTGTTCTTTCCGGCGGGTCCGCCTTCGGGCTTGCGGCGGCGCAGGGGGTCATGGATGCGCTCGCGGCGGATGGACGCGGCTTCGCCGTCGGGCCGCATCGCGTGCCGATCGTGCCGGCCGCCATCCTTTTCGATCTCATCAACGGCGGGCGCAAGGACTGGCCGAAGAACCCCTATCCTGCCCTGGGCCGGGATGCACTGGCCGCGGCCGGCACGGTGTTCGACCTCGGCACCGCCGGTGCGGGAACCGGCGCGATCGCGGGGGCGCTGAAGGGGGGGGTCGGATCGGCGTCGCTTGTCACGGAGGGCTGCATCATCGGGGCGCTCGTCGCCGTCAATGCGCTGGGAAACACGGTCGCCGACGAGCAGGGGCGCTTCTGGGCGGCGCCGTTCGAGATCGGTGCGGAGTTCGGCGGCCTCGGCATGCCGGATCGGGTTTCACTTTCACGCACTTTCGAAACCAAGCGCGAGGCGATGGAGCGCGCGAATACCACGATCGCCATCGTCGCAACGGATGCGCCCCTCGACAAGGCGGGCTGCACCCGGCTCGCGACCGCCGCGCAGGACGGGCTGGCCCGCTCGATCGTGCCCGCCCATACGCCGTTCGACGGAGACCTCGTTTTCGCCGTCTCCACGGGGCGCGGTCCCGCGGCTGATCCGGTCCGACTCGGCCACGCCGCCGCAGTGACGCTTTCCCGGGCCGTCGCACGGGCCGTCTTCAAGGCGCGACCGATGCCGGATGACATCGTTCCGGCATGGTCGGCGCGTTTCGGCTCATAGCGGGGTAAAGACCTGCGGACTCTCGCCGCGCCGGACCGGAGAGGTCGGTCTTGTCCGGTTGCAACGCCCCGGCACGACGGGCACAGTCTCAACCATGAAGGGCAGTGTATGCCCCGCTCCGGGGGAATGGATGCGTCTGCGCATCGCGATGCTGGCATTGGCGATCGGAATCACGGTTTCGGCCTGCGGGAACGGAAACGGTTTCTCCGATGTTCCGCCGATTGCCGAACCCGTCGTCTACGACGTGTCGCTGACGGGGTTGCCCGGGCGCGAGATGCGCGAGATCGCCGAGGAGGCACTCAGCGTCTATACGGATCAGGAGCAAGGGGCGCCCTCGCTCCCCTTCCTGCGGCAGAGGGCCGAGTCCGATATTCCCGTGCTGCGGTCGCTGCTGCGGTCGCGTGGCTACATCCTGCCTGAAATCGACGTCGATATCGTCGCCCCCGACGCGGAGGAAGAAACCCCGGCGCTCGTGGATATCGTCGTGCGCCCCGGTGCTCTTTTCCGGCTCGATCGCCATGACCTTCTGGTCATGAATGCCGAACCCGTCCCCGACCTCGACGAAGCGTCGCAGTTCGGATCGCCCGTCGGGGAGGCTGCCGTCGCGGCGGATATCCTCGGAGCGGAGGACGCCGCGCTCGCGCGGCTGCAGCAGGATGGATATGCCTATGCGCGGTTCGCCGGGCGGGACTCCCTCGCGGATCCCGACAGTCTGACGCTCATCGTGGAGAGCAGGCTCGATGCGGGTCGCAGATACCGGATCGGCCCCATCGTCTTCGAGGGGGTCACGGTCGTCGAGGAGGAGTATCTCCGCAGCTATATCCCCTGGCAGGAGGGCGATCTCTTCGACGGTGCGGCGCTCCTCGATTACCAGCGCACGCTGTCGCGGACCGCGCTCTTCACGTCCGTTTCGGTCGACCGACCCGATGAGCCGCCGCAGGGGGACATCCTGCCGGTCACCGTGCGAGTGGAGGAGCGACTTCCCCGAACCTTCTCGATCGGTTTGCGCTACAACACGGAACGCGGCGCCCAGATCGAAAGCTCCGTCACGCACCGGAACCTCTTCGGCAGGAACGAGACAGCAACCATCCGGGGCGAGCTCAGCGAAACAGAGCGGATCGCGGGCGTTGCGCTTCGGGTGCCGCAGTTCGGCCGATCGGGGCAGGATCTCGTCGCATCCTCCGATTTCACCGATACCGACGAGGACGCTTTCAGCGGCCAGATCTACGATGCCCGGATCGGCCTCGAACGGGACGTCGGCGACCGTTGGCGCGCTGGCGCCGGTCTCGCGCTGCAAGGCAGCGAGCTGATCGACGCCGGAGCTGCGCGGGATTCGCTCGTCGGCGGTATTCCCCTGTTTCTGGAGTATGACAGCACCCGCGATCGTCTCGATCCGCGCAACGGGAACCGGGGGCGGATCGAAATCGTGCCCTGGGCGGGAACCGTCAGCGATCGCGAGGTCGGCTTCCTTTCCGTGGAAGGGCGGGCATCGGCCTATCGCAGGCTCGATGAGGACGGGACATTCGTCGCCGCCGTTCGCGCACGGGGCGGTGTGATCCTCGCAGACGATTTCCGCGATGTTCCCGCCCCGTTGCGGTTCTTCTCCGGCGGAGGTGGATCGGTCCGGGGCTACGCGCCGGACGCCATCGGCCCGCGCGACGTGACCGGCGATCCCAGGGGCGGCCTCTCGGCTGTCGAGCTGGGGGCGGAGATGCGGCTGCGGTTCACCGATACGCTCGGCGGGGTCGTTTTCGCCGAATCCGGCATCGTCGACGACGAACCCATCATCGATCTCGACGGTGATCTGCGCACCGGGGTGGGCCTGGGCGTGCGCTATTTCTCACCTGTTGGTCCGATCCGTGCGGATCTGGCCTTTCCGGTCGATCCGCGCCCGATCGACGACGATTTCCAGTTCTATCTTTCGATCGGGCAGGCATTCTGATGCGCGGGATCGCGATCATCTTGACGCTTTTCGCCTCGCTCTCCGTGGCTCCGGCCTTTGCCCGAACCTCGCTTTTCGATGTCCGGTCGGGCATCGTGGAATTCATCCTGTCGCAGATATCCGATCCCGGTTCCTTCGAGGTGTCGGTCGACCGTGTCGAGGGCGAGGATGGCGCGACGGTCCTCTACGATCTGGAAGTCGCGGATAGCGAGGGCGTCTGGATCGAGATCGAACGCATCGCGATCGACTGGTCCCCCACGCGCCTGCTGCGCGCGGAAATCGAGTTGACGTCACTCGATATCGAGGGGCTCGCGATCCTTCGGCCTCCCGCGGCCGGTTCCGAGCCGCCACGGCTTTCGGAAACAAGCCCGCTGGCCGCACAGTTCTCCCCCTTCTCATGGCCGCGAAGCCCGATCGCCCTGCGCGTGGAGGATCTGGTGCTGCGGAACGTCGAAATCGCGGAAGGTGTGCTTGCCCGTCCGATCGCCTTTGACGCCGACGGGGCGATCACGGACGAGGGCGATATCCAGGCGCTCACACTCGATCTTCGCCGGACCGACGACATCGCGGGGGCGATCCGCCTTTCCTATCGCCGCGATTTCGCGGAAGGGACGCTCGGCTTCACCGTCGACGCGCGGGAGGCGAGCGGCGGGCTTGCCGCGGCCTATACCGGGTTGCCCGATGGCAGCGACACGCGGGTCTTCTTCGAAGGACAGGGGCCGCGCGACGCCTGGCGTGTGACGCTGGATGCCGAGGCGCAGGACGTTCTGGAAGCGGCGGGAACCGCAACCCTCTCCTACGGGGAGGCCTTCGCGCTGGACGGGCGCTTCGATCTGCGCCCCGGTCCCCGTCTCGCCCCCGACTGGCGCGCCGTGATCGGGGAGGGCGCCGTCCTCCGCGCCGACATTTCCGAGAATGAGGCCCGGGTCGTGGAGATCCGTCGCGGTGTGCTGACGTCCTCGGCGATCGATCTTCTTCTGACCGGAACCGTGGATCGAGCGGCAGAGGTCTACGACCTCGAAATGCGGCTCGACGGGAGGGCCCTTCTCGCCGATCTCGTCGAGGGGATCGCGTTCGAGAGGGTGGGGTTCAACGGCGCGGTCGAAGGGACGATGGACCAGCCCGTCATCACGGGCGAATTGAGTCTCGACGGTTTCGAAAGCGGCAGCGTCGATATCGCACGGGCGAACCTTGCCGTCGAAGGGACAGTGACCGAGCGGGGCGACCCGGCCGCCACGATCCGTGGCGAGGCCGGCGACATGCGGATCGACCGCATCCGGCTGGAGCAGGCCAACCTTGCCGGTGCCGTGCAATACTCCGGCGCGGCCGTCTCGCTCGACGAACTCCTGGTCGAAGCCGGCCCGTTGTCAGCCACGGCGAGCGGGTTCTTCTCCACGGCGACGGGCGAAGCGGAACTGGAGATCACAGCGGGCATCCCGCGCATGGAGCGGATCGCGGCACCCTACGGTTTCGATGGCACGGGCAGCGCGGAGGCGATCGCCCGGATCACGCGCACGACCGGCGGGCGGCTGGACGCGAACGTCCGCGCAACGATCGACGAACTGGACAGCACCGGGATCGCGGCGGAGCGTCTCGGGCTGGAGGCATCCGCCGCGCTGGAGGACGATACCCTCTCGCTGCGGCTCATAGGGGAGGCGCGCGCGATGCGGCTCGGGCCGCTCGGGCCCGATGTCATCGGGTCGCCGCAGGTCGCGCTGAACCTGCAACGGACCAGCGAGGCGCTTACCGTCGATCTCGCGGCGCTCCGCAGCGACCTCCTCGTGGCGAATGTCTCCGGCTATGCCGGCGAGGGAGGCAGCCGTTTCGACTACGACCTGTCCGCCCCGGATATCGGGCCAGCGGCCCGGGCGCTCGGATTGCCGCTGCGTGGTGCGGTGATCGGCACCGGGCGGGCGGTCTCGGCGCCCGGTGCGGACGCCGAACTGATCGGTGCGATCAGACTGGACGATCTCGCACTTGACGAGCGCCGGCTCGGCAGGATGATCCTCGACTATGATGTCGCGCTGACGGAGGGCGGGGCGGAAGGGGCCCTCTCCCTCGTCGGTCGGGAGGGTTTCCTCGCGGGGGCGGATTTCTCGACCGTTTTCGCCCTGTCTGGAGAGACTCTCGCGATCTCGGATCTGCGGGGCGACATGCTCGGCGCGACGGTGGACGGCGCGGCGGATATCGGGCTCGGAGAGGCGATAACGGCCGACGGCGCCCTCCGGATCGCAAGCGGCGATCTTTCGATCCTCGGCGATGCGATCGATCCGGCCATCGGGCTGCGTGGCGGTATCTCGGGCGATGTCCGTTTCGTGCATACCGGCGGGCCGCGCGGGCAGACAGCGGTTCTCGATCTCGATATCGCTCAGGTCACCGGGCAGGGACTCTATGTCGAGTCCGGCACGATCGACGGCGTCGTGGGCGATGCCTTCGGGCGACATCAGCTCGATCTCGAGATCTTCGCGCAGACCTTCGCCATCGCGAATGGCACGGAGCTCGATGCGACACGGATCACCCTGAACGGTCCGCTTGCTGCGCTCGATACGACAGCCGCCGCGCGCGGGCAGCTTGCCGGCCAGCCTTTCGCCGGTGCGCTGGAAGGAACGGCGCGCCTTGCGGGTTCCGGCCGCTCCGCGCGGATCGAGGCCGTCGACATCGTCATCGGCGACGAGACGATCACAAGCCAGGGCGCTTTCGAGGTTTCGCAGAGCGGGCGCTCCTTCGCGATCGACGACATGCGTCTTTCGGTTTCGCGCGGGGGCTTCGTTTTCGTCGACCTCGCCGGCGATGCGCGCGGTGTCGGTGGAGAAATCGTCGTATCGGGGCTGGAGATGCGCACCGTCAACGGGATCATCGACCGGTCTTTCGCCCTTGGCCGCGTCGATGGAGACCTGCGGTTCGACACAAGGCGCGGCTCGGCCTTCGCGGAATTCGCGATCACCGGCAGCGACCTGCGGGCGGAGGATGTTCGATCGGATATCGGTGCGATCGATCTCTTCCTGAACGGTGGCTGGGATGGCCGCGATCTCGTTTTCGCTGCGATCCTCGAAGGCGATTTCGGCGAGCCCGTTCGCGCCAACATCGTCTTGCCGCTCGTGCCCTCCGGCCGTGTGGTGCCGACACTGCCCGGATCGGGAGAGATCGGCGGAGCCGTCGACTGGGAAGGCGAAATCGGGCCGCTCTGGGCGGCCCTGCCGATCCGCAACCAGGTGCTCAGCGGTGCGGCGCGACTGGATCTCGGGCTGACCGGCACACTCGACGAGCCGATCATCGACGGCGAACTGAACGTCTCCGATGGCCGCTACGAGAATACCGCCCTGGGCGTGATCCTCACCGACGTCGGTATCTCCTCCCGGCTGGAGACATTCAGCCGCCTCGCGCTGGACATCTCCGCATCGGACGGCGGCGACGGGCGCGTCACGGGCGAGGTGACCTTCGATGGCGGCGATGGGCCGCTGCGGATCGAGGGCGGCGTGACCGCGCGGAACGCCGTTCTCATCCGGCGGGACGAACTGACCGCCCAGGCCAGCGGCGCGGTCACGATCACCGGAACGCCGGCCGATCTCAACGTTTCGGGTGATATCCGCATCGATCGGGCGGAGGCGCGCCTCGTATCCAGCTCCGCCCCCGAGATCGCGACCCTCGGAGACATCAGGATTGCCGGCGAACCGATCGAGGTGAGGCAGGGGAGCCAGCCGTCGCGCACGTCGCTCGACATCTCGATTTCCGGCCCCGACGGACTCTTCGTGCGCGGGCGTGGGCTGGATTCGGAATGGGCTGCGGATCTGCGCGTGATCGGAACCACACGGACGCCCCGCGTGACGGGCACGGTGGAAAGACTTCGGGGATCGTTTCTGCTGGTGGGCCGGCGCTTCGACCTCGTCGAGGGCGAGGTGCGGTTCAACGGCGGTCAGGTCATCGATCCGGTTCTCGATGTCACGCTTGCGCGGGAGGAAGGCGAACTGACCGGTTTCATCCGGGTCGGCGGCACGGCGCGTGCCCCGGAGATCAGTCTCGAATCCGATCCCGTCCTGCCGGAAGAAGAAGTCCTTCCCCGGCTTCTCTTCGGGCGGTCCCAGCAATCGCTATCGCCGGGGCAGACGCTCTCCCTCGCCGCGGGGATCGCGACCTTGTCTTCCGGTGAAGCGGGCCCGCTCGATGTCGCCCGCGGCGCGCTCGGCGTCGACGTGTTGCAGATCGACCCCGGCGACAGCGACGACGACGCCAGCGTCACGATCGGCAGAAGCCTTGGCGACGGTGTCTTCCTCGAGGCCGAGCAGAGCCTTGGGGGCGGGGACGGAACGGCCGTCCGCATCGAGATCGACGTGTTCGAGAACGTCACCATCGATGGCGAGGTCAGCGCCGATGATGGCAATTCGATCGGGATCACGTTCAGCCGGGATTTCTGAAGCGTTGACCGGCGCGACCCCCTGAAGGAGAACAGGGCGCGACTCAAGGAGGATCCAATGCCTTTCGCCATCATCTGCACCGACAAGCCGGGCAGTCTTCAGACCCGCCTCGACAATCGCGCCGCCCACCTCGCTCATATCGACGAATCGGGCATCGTGATCCATGCCGGGCCGTTCCTCGACGCCGATGGGCAGATGTGCGGCTCGCTCGTCGTGCTCGATACCGAGGAACGCAGCGCGGCCGAGGGCTGGGCCGCCGCCGATCCCTATGCCCTTGCCGGCCTCTTCGCGGATGTGCGCATCGAGCATTGGAAGAAGGTGATCGGCTGATGGCCTACTGGCTTTTCAAGTCCGAGCCCGACACGTGGTCCTGGGAGGATCAGGTCGCCAAGGGAGATGCGGGCGAACCCTGGGACGGTGTGCGCAATTACCAGGCACGCAACAACATGCGGGCGATGAAGGTCGGCGATCTGGGTTATTTCTACCACTCCGTGAACGAGAAGCGGATCGTCGGCATCGTCGAGGTGGTCGAAGAGGCGAAACAGGATCCGACGACGGATGATCCGCGCTGGGACTGCGTGACCATCAAGGCCGTTAAGCCCGTGGAACGGCCTGTCACTCTCGATGAGATCAAGGCGGATGAAAGACTGTCCCGGATGGTTCTGGTGAACAATTCCCGACTCTCTGTCCAGCCGGTGACGGATGAAGAGTGGGAGATCCTGCGGGGGATGGCAGGGTATTGAAGGCCATCCGCGCGTTGACCCCGGGGTGAGCGGGATAAAGTGCCGCCCGGCCATTCCAATGCCCCAATCCGAACGTTATGATCTGCAAAATTCAACTGAGCCAACGGGATGGAAGACACGCATGGCCAAGCAACTGATGATCTACGAGCGGGCTGTTCCGATCTCTTCGGAGAAACACCGGGACTGGTCGGTCAAGACCGGCGGCAGCTACGATTTCGCACGGGAGATCAACTCGGTTCCCGTCGTCGCGGCCGAGTTTTCCGCCGCGGCGGTCGAGTACGCGATCGTGTTTGCCGGTGATGGCGATGCGGTGTTCCCCTCGGTGATCCTCGGCATGAAGGACGGCGAGAACGGCTTCGTCGCGGAAGACGGCAAATGGGATGGGACCTATGTTCCCGCCTTCCTGCGCCGCTACCCCTTCGTCTTCTCCCGGTCCGAGAACGGCGAAACCTTCACCCTTTGCATCGATGAGGAATTCGAAGGCCTCAACGACGAAGGCAAGGGCGAGCGCCTGTTCGATGCCGACGGTTCGCGCACGCAGTATCTCGACACGATGTTGCGCTTCACGCAGGAGTATCAGGCGCAGTTCACGCGCACGCAGGTCTTCGCCCGCAAGCTCAACGATCTCGGCCTGCTCGAACCGGCACAGGCGCAGTTCCAGGTCGGTGACAAGCAATCCGCGATGGCCGGTTTCAAGACGGTGAACCGCCAGAAGCTCAAGGAGCTTCCGGCAGAGACCCTGAAGGAAATGGCGATGACGGATGAGCTGGAGCTTTGCTATCTCCATCTCCAGTCGCTCAACAATCTCGCTCCGATGGCTCGCAAGATCGCCGCGCGCGAAGCGGCCTGAACGCATTCGCGGGTCATCATGGATAAAGGGCGCGGGCCTTGCGGCACCGCGCCCTTTTCCTTGTGAGCGATCCGGTTCTCAGAACTTGTAGTTCACGCCGATCCGGAAGGAGCTGGAGGAGTTGTTGAAAAACACCGTGCACTCCTCGGACGCCCCTCCGCCGGTGCAGGCCGTGCCGCCGCCCGCTTCGAGGATCGGCGCCTCGGTGCTCGGCAGGTCGTAGCCCACGAACTCGAACCGGCCGATCACATCGGGGCGGAAGGCGTATTCGATCCCCGCGCCATATGTGATGCCGAGAAGACTGTCGCCCACCGTCGCGCTGTTGCCGGTGGACGTGTCTTCCACCAGGAAGCTCGACTCGGCCGAAGCGATCCCCGCCGCGATGTAGGTGTGCACGCGCCCTTGCGTCATGCCGGCGCGCATCCGGATCGCGATCAGCGAGTCCAGCGTGCTTTCGAAATTGATCTCGTTCGTCGCGGAGGCGTTCGTCGGGACGCTGCGGGAGGCTTCCTGCGCGAACATCGTGTCGAGTTCGGCGCCGATGATGAAGCCATCCTCCAGCTCCCAGTTGTAGCCGAAGTTCACGCCGCCCGTGAACAAAAGCTCGGACGAGAGGCTCGGCAGATCGTTGGTTATGACGTCCGTGAGGTCGGATGCTTCGGCCTCGTAGATCGCGAAATCGAGGTGAAGGCCGGCGTAGAAGCCTTCCCAGGTGAATTCGCTCCAGTCCGGCTCGTTCTGCGCCAGCGCGGAGCCGGGCGCGAGAGCAGTCAGGAGAGCCGCGGCGCTTGCGGCGGCGATTGCTTGTGTGCGCAGGCGAGCGAAAGCCATGTTTCGGTTCCTTTGTCCCTGTCTTCT
>JBMYPI010000020.1:0-21478 GCA_049600155.1 Rubricella sp. | reverse complement strand
ACCATCATCAGGAGCGCCAGCGCCCCGAGGCCAAGCGCGAGGCGCCCCAGCCAGAGGTTCCGCTCCAGAAGCCCGGCCACGAAATCCCAGGCCGCAAGTCCGACAGCCATCGCGAGAAAGCCGGACAACGCCGCCCAGAATACCCGCCCGATCCAGCCGCCCTTGCGCGGCCCGGCCACGCGCGCGGCGCGGATCACGGCGGGCGGGGCCTCGACGGGTGGGGCCGTCGCGGGCCGCACATCCGAGGGCGGCAGGTCCTCCTCCTCGATGACGACGGGGCGGCGCGGTTCGCTCATCTCAGGCGGTCTCCGATCAGGAATTCGATGGCACGGTCGAGCCGGATATGGGGTGGCCCGTCTCCGGGCGACAGCGGATCACCAGCGGGCGCGAACCGCATGATCGAATAGTCGCCGTCGAGCCAAGCCTCCTCTCCCCTGCGTGCCGGCGACAGGATCCGACCCGGGTCCTCCGGCAGATCGCCGGGATGGAGCGCTGCCATCTTGCCGGTGTCGAGCAGTCGGCCCCGGACGACGTCGAGCGGCCGCCCGTCATGGGTGATCGTCTGTTCCACCGTTGCACGAAGGGAGGCGATCGCCGCGGCCTCCACGGCCGCGCCCCGGAAGGCGGCCCTGTCGGAGGCCTCGCGCACCATCGCCTTCATCAGGGCGACGAGGCGCGAATGCTGGGCGTGGTGAAGGTGATCGGCCTTCGTGGCGGCGAAGAGGATTCGCTCCACCCGCTTGCCCAGGATCGAGGAAAGCCATGTATTCGGCCCCGGCCGGAAGGCGGAGAGGACATCGACGAGAGCGGCGCGAAGATCCTCCACCGCGGCAGGCCCGGCATGGATCGCCGAAAGCGCATCGACCAGCACCACCTGCCTGTCGATCCGCGCGAAATGATCCCTGAAGAAGGGCCGCACCACGATCCGCTTGTATGACTCGTAGCGTTTCTCGAACTGCCGCCACAGGGAGGAACCGCGCGCCCGTTCGGGCTTTGCCAGTGGCGCGAAGGTCAGCGCGGGCGAGCCTTCCAGATCGCCAGGCATCAGGAACCGCCCCGGTGTCAGGCCAGACAGTCCCGCCTCGCGGCATCGGGCAAGATACTCCGTGAAGGCGCGAGCGAGCGCCTGCGCGGCGGGTTCGCCGACGTCATCGCCCGGATCCACGCCGTCTGTCGCGGCAAGCCACGCGGCCGCGTGGTGCGCGTGACCGGGCTTGGCCGCCATCTCGAACGCTTTCGCCGACCATTCCTCGAAAGAGAGGTCGAGCAACGCGAGATCGAGAAGCCATTCGCCGGGATAGTCCACGATATCGAGATGGACGGTGCGCGGCCCCGTCAGCCCCGACAGAAGACCGCCACCGCGCAGCCGGATCGAGAGGCGCAACTGGCTGATCGAACGGGTGCTCTCGGGCCAATCCGGATCGGCCCCCGTCAGAGTATCCAGATGCCCTTCGAAATCGAAGCGCGGGACGCCGTGGTCGGGCTGGGGTTCGAGATAGGTCTGGAGGATGCGCCCCTCGGCCTCCGCCACCAGCCCCTTCATCCGCCCCCGGTCGAGCAGGTTGGCGACGAGCGAGGTGATGAAGACCGTTTTGCCGGAGCGGGCGAGCCCCGTCACCCCGAGGCGGACCACCGGCTCGAACAGAGCCTCGTTCACGCCGGACTGGACGCCTTCGACCGTGCGCAGGATACCGTCGGCGATGGTTCCTATGCCCGCGATGATCCTGCCCTCCACGCCGTTTGCGGCAAGAGCACCACGAAAGCGGCCCCTTGGCAAACCCCCGCGTCGCCGCTATCCGGCGCGGACCATGCCCCGCTACGCCTTTCGCATAGAATACGATGGCCAGCCCTATTCAGGGTGGCAGCGGCAGAAGACCGCGCCCAGCGTCCAGGCGGCGATCGAAACGGCGCTTTCGCAACTCGAGCCCGGCCACCCGCATGTCTATGGCGCGGGCCGCACGGATGCGGGCGTGCACGCGACGGGGCAGGTCGCCCATGTTGATCTGGTGCGCGACTGGGCGCCGTTTCGCCTGATGGAGGCGGTGAATGCCCACTTGCGGCCGAACCCCGTAGCCATCACCGCGTGCACGATGGTCGACGGGGTGTTCCACGCCCGGTTCTCGGCGATGGAGCGGCGCTATCTCTACCGGATCGTGAACCGCCGGGCGCCGCTGGCGCTGGACCGGGGCAAGGCGTGGCAGGTGCGCCACCCCCTCGACGCGACGGCGATGCGGGAGGGGGCCGCCCATCTCATCGGCCGGCACGATTTCACGACCTTCCGCAGTTCGATCTGCCAGGCGGAAAGCCCGGTCAAGACGCTCGACCGTCTGGATATCGAGCAAGCGGGTGACGAGATCCGCCTCACCGTCGTTGCCCGGTCCTTCCTGCACAACCAGGTCCGCAGTTTCGTCGGAACGCTCGAAAAGGTCGGTTCCGGCGCCTGGGCGCCCGCGCGGGTGAAGGAGGCGCTGGAGGCGTGCGACCGCGCGGCCTGCGGTCCGGTCGCGCCGCCCGATGGCCTCTACCTGACCGCAGTGCGCTACCCCGCCGATCCGTTCGACGCGGCAAGCAGCGCCTGAACCTCGGGCCAGGCGCCGGGATCGGCGATAGCCTTGTCCCGGCAGAAGACGTTGCAGAAGCCGATGACCCTCCCCTCGATCCGACCGCGCGCGGCGTTCCCGTGCGGCTTGCCGGAATACGGGCAGGTCTCGTTGATCGCCTCCCCGCTGGTCACCGCTTCGCCCGGTGTCGATTGCGGCCCGGGCCACGGCGCTCGGGGCAGGTCGAGCACATACCAATCGTGCTCCCGCCCCTCGGCAAGGCCCATCGCGCGGAACCTCCTGAAGCTCCCATGGGCGAGGTGGGTGGCGACATAATCGGCCGCCTCCGGCCCGACCGTCAGCCGGTATCCCGCGATGCGTGCCGCGACCGGCCCGTAGAACGCATCCGCGATGGAATAGGCGCCGAAAAGCCATGGCCCGTCCTCCGTCCGCGCGGCTCGCGCAAGTGACCAGAGGCGTTCGATCCGGGCGACATCCGCGACGACGGCATC
The DNA here is from genome assembly GCA_049600155.1 of Rubricella sp. GTDB lineage: Bacteria > Pseudomonadota > Alphaproteobacteria > Rhodobacterales > Rhodobacteraceae > Rubricella. The sequence continues at coordinate 18,426 of JBMYPI010000020.1, read as the reverse complement.
GGACGCCACGAACCCCTCCCATGCGTGGTCGAGGTTCATCGGGCAGGCCGAGCGCAGCGCGCCGAAGCCCGAATGCATCTCTGCCACAATGGCGCGGGCCAGCGCGCGCTGCCGGGAATCGCGCGGCCAAAGGCGAAGGTCGGGATGGCGCTCGGCCAGCGTCTCCGCGATGGCGAGCGTGTCCCAGAGCGCGACGGCCCCGCCCCCGTCCTCGATCCGGAGTGCGGGAACCGTGCGGGCGGAACCGAAGCCGCCGAGATCGGCGAGCATCTCGGCCACGCTCCGGTCATCGCCGAAATCGACACCGGCGATGCGGCGGTCGATGCCGAACTCATCGAACAGGACCCAGGCCCGATAGGACCAGCTGGAATACCGGTAGTCGCCGATGGCGAGCGTGTACGACATGCCGAAACCCTTTCCTTCAACCCTTCGCAGCCAAGCGAAAGCGGCCCGGGATGTCGAATCACCAATGGTGCGCGCGGCGTTCACGCAACGTGATTGATAGAGCCGATCCGCCAGAGCCCGCCGGGCAGCCGGTCGAGCCGCGTTATCGAAAGGGGCGCGATGACGAACGCCGTCGCCTGCTTCGGCATCAGCCCGAGCGCGTGGGCGATGGCGGCCATGATCGGCCCCATGTGGGTGACGACGATCACCTCGTTGCCGTCGAAACCGTCGATCCAGTCGGCGACACGGGCGGACATGGCGTTCCAGCTCTCGCCACCGGGCGCGGCGTGGGTGCCGGGATCCTCCCAGAAGGCTCTCGAGAGGTCGGGCCATCCCGCTGCTATCGCCGCGAAATCCTTCCCCTCCCAGTCGCCGTAGTGCATCTCGCAAAGCGCCGGGTCATCGGTGAGGCGTTCGCGCCCGAGCGCGGCGGCCGTCATCCGGGCGCGTTCTAGGGTCGAGGAGATGACCGGCGCGTCGGGCAGGGCGCTGCCGAGCCGGTCGAGAGCGGGCCTGTCGGACAGATCGGCAGGCAGGTCCGTCGATCCGATCAGGCCCTTCGCGCCCGTCGGTCCGTGCCGCACGAACCAGAACCGCGTCACGCCAGGCCCTCGGGCAGTGCACCTTTCAGAACGAGCGGCAGGCCGGCAGCCATGAATACGACCGTATCGGCCTCCGCAGCGGCACGCTGGTTCAGCCGCCCTTGCAGATCGCGGAAGCGGCGCGCGAGCGCGTTCTCGGGCACGATACCGAGGCCGACCTCGTTGGAGACGACGATCGTCGGCCCGCTTCCCGGAATGGGAAGGAGAGAGTCCGCCTCCGCCTCTCGCCCCGCCAGGAGGAGGTTGGTCAGCCAGAGCGTCAGGCAATCGACCACCGTGACATGCCCGGCCGGACGCGCCTCGAGGGCGTCGCGCAGATCGAGCGGCGCCTCGACGGTGGTCCAGCCCTCACCCCGGTCGGAGCGATGCCGGGCGATCCGCGCCTCCATCTCGGCGTCGAAGGCCTGCGCGGTTGCGAGGAAGAGCCTCGGAAGACCGGTGCTCGCCGCGATCCGCTCCGCCAGCGCGGACTTCCCGCTCCTTGCCCCGCCAAGCAAGAATATGAGCGGCTGACTCGATTTTGGAAACAATTCGTTCACGAAAGACTCTTTTAGTGATCCGTTAATCGGCCGCCCCCGTAGCACTTCACAGACGACGAGAGAACTCACTGTGCAGGGAGCACCACAATGGCCTTGGATGACACGCTATCACGCTCGGTCACGCAACAGGCAATGGGCGCCGAGATGCTCGACGCCGAGACGGAACTGGCCCTTGCACGCGCATGGCGCGACGAGCGCGACGAGAAAGCCCTTCATCGGCTGGTGACGGCCTACATGCGGCTCGCGGTCTCCATGGCGTCGAAGTATCGCCGCTACGGCGCCCCGATGCCCGATCTCATCCAGGAAGCGGGCGTCGGCCTGATGAAAGCCGCCGACAAGTTCGATCCCGATCGCGGCGTGCGCTTCTCCACCTACGCGGTCTGGTGGATCAAGGCATCCATCCAGGATTACGTGATGCGGAACTGGTCGATGGTGCGCACCGGATCGACTTCCTCCCAGAAGGCCCTGTTCTTCAACCTGCGCCGGGTCCGCGCCAAGATCGAGCGCGAGCATGCGGAAGCGGGCGGGATCGACGGTCAGCGTCTGCGCGAGATGATCGCCGAGGAAGTGGGCGTTCCGCTCCGTGACGTGGAGATGATGGAAGCCCGGCTGTCGGGCTCCGATTTCTCGCTGAACGCGCAGCAGGCCGGCGACGAGGGCCGCGAATGGCTCGAAGCGCTGGAGGACGAAGGCCCGCAGGCGGACGAGACCGTATCGCACGGGGAAGACATGCGTCGGGTCCGTGAGTGGCTGAAGGACGCGATGACCGCGCTGACCGATCGGGAGCGGATGATCGTCATCGCCCGGAAGCTCCAGGACAATCCGCGCACGCTGGAATCGCTCGGCACCGAACTGGGCCTCTCCAAGGAACGCATTCGTCAGCTCGAAGCGCAGGCGCTGCGCAAGCTGCGCAAGCGGCTGGAGGCGACGAACGCCGCCGCTGCCGATCTCCTCGTCGCAGGCTGACATCCGAACGACCCTGAAGGGAACTTCCGCCCGGCGCTCCGCGCCGGGTTTTTTCTTGCCCTCCGGACGGTGATCGAAAAAACCGATTAAAACACTCGGCGACGCTTTCCTTGAAGCGATCATGTGCCGCGAATAGATTTCACGAACTTTCGACGTGAGACGCGAAAAGGCGCGGCAGATGCATCCGGGCACTCGAATCCTTCTCGTCATCGGTGGCGGGATCGCGGCCTACAAGAGCCTCGAACTGATCCGCCTCCTGCGGGGGGCGGGCGTTGCCGTGTCGCCGGTCCTCACGAAGGCGGGGAACCAGTTCGTCACGCCGCTTTCCGTCTCCGCGCTTGCGGGCGAGAAGGTCTACCAGGACCTGTTCGACCTCACGGACGAGGCCGAGATGGGCCATATCCAGCTTTCCCGTTCCGCCGATCTCGTCGTGGTGGCGCCCGCGACGGCGGACATGATGGCGAAGATGGCCGGCGGGCATGCCAACGATCTCGCCTCCACCCTCCTGATGGCGACGGACAAGCGGGTGCTGATTGCGCCGGCGATGAACGTTCGGATGTGGGATCACCCGGCAACCCGGCGCAATCTCCAGAGGCTGCGCGACGATGGCGTGCTGACCGTCGGCCCCGATGCAGGTGAAATGGCCTGCGGCGAATTCGGCGAGGGCCGCATGGCGGAGCCCGCCGCGATCTTCGAGGCGATCCGCGCGGCGCTGGGCGACGGGCCGCTCAAGGGGCGGCATGTGCTCGTGACCTCCGGCCCGACGCATGAGCCGATCGACCCCGTGCGCTACATCGCCAACCGCTCCTCCGGCGCGCAGGGCACCGCCATCGCGGAGGCGCTTTCCGCCCTCGGTGCACGCGTCAGCTTCATCACCGGCCCGGCATCGGCGGCGATGCCACAGGGCGTGGAGATCACCCGCATCGAAACCGCGCGCGAGATGCTGCGGGCCGTCGAGGCCTCTCTCCCCGCCGATGCCGCGATCTTCTGCGCCGCCGTCGCCGACTGGCGGGTCGAGAACGCCGCCGGCTCGAAGATGAAGAAGGACGGATCGGGCACACCGCCCGCCCTCACCTTTGCGGAGAACCCTGACATCCTCGCCACGATCGCCCGGCGCAACGCCGACAGGCCACCTCTCGTCATCGGGTTCGCCGCCGAGACCGATGACGTTCTCGCTCATGCCACCGCCAAACGCGAGCGCAAGGGCTGCGACTGGATCGTCGCCAACGACGTGAGTGCGGGCACTGGCATCATGGGCGGGACGGAAAACGCCGTCACACTCATCACCGCATCCGGCCACGAAGACTGGCCGCGCATGAGCAAGACGGAAACGGCGCGTCGGCTCGCGCAGCGGATCGCGGAGGCGCTGGCATGATCGAAGGGATTTCCGTAACCGCCCCACCGGTGCATATCCGCGTCCGGCGTGCGGAGGGCTCCGATCACGGCGTTCCGCTTCCCGGCTACGAGTCGCTCGGGGCGGCGGGAATGGACCTGCGCGCCAATCTTGCCGAGAAGGATCGTGCGGCGGGTCTGGCGCTCGCGCCCGGCGCCCGCATCCTTGTGCCGACCGGGCTTCATATCGCCATACCCGACGGGTTCGAGGGGCAGGTCCGGCCGCGCTCCGGGATCGCGCTGCGCCATGGCGTGACGGTCGCGAATGCACCGGGAACGATCGATGCGGACTATCGCGGACCGCTCGGCGTGATCCTCGTGAACCTGGGCGCGGAAGCCTTCACGATCAGACACGGCGACCGGATCGCACAGCTCGTGATCGCCCCGGTCGTGCGGGCGATCTGGGACGAGACCGGCACGCTCGACGAAACACGGCGCGGCTCGGGCGGCTTCGGCTCCACCGGCCTGGGCGACAAGGGAATGGACTAGACATGCTGAGACTTTCGCGCAAATCGATCCTCGCCATCGAGGCCGTTCTCGACGTGGCCTACAACGCCACGGAAGGGCCCATACAGGCGCGGGACATCACGGGCCGGCAGGGCGTGCCGCACAGGTATCTCGAACAGGTGCTGCAACGGCTGGTGCACGAGGGCGTTCTGACCGGCGTGCGCGGCCCCCGCGGCGGCTACATGCTCGCGCGCGATCCCGCCCATGTCACGGTCGGGGATGTCATCCGCACCGTCGCGAAGATGGATGTCGAGCTTGACGACACCCGCTCCGAAGGCGCGCTCTTCGCGGAGGTCGTCGGCCCCCTCTGGATCGACATGCAGGCGCGGATCTTCGGCGAGATGGACGAGATCACAATGGCCGATCTCTGTCGGAGGGCCGAGGACGCAAGGGTGCCCCATCCGCAGGAAGCGACGGACTGATCGATGCTGAACGGCCTCGCGGCGGGCGGACTCCTCTCCGTCATGATCCTGACGGGGATCGCATGGGGTTTCGCCCGGGTGTTCGATGCCGGCCGGCGGGTGGAACGCGCGGTTCTGGCGCTCGGCCTCGCCGTCCTGCCGCTCTCCCAGCTTCTTCCGGCGGGCAACGTCTTTCGGGAGCGCATAGCCGACTCGCTGGCGGCCTTCGGCGTGGTGATGGCGATCCTCGCTCCGTTGATCGGCTATCTCTACCTGCTGCGGCGGATCAGACGACGCTCGGGCGGGGACGCGGCGCGACCCGCACCGGTTCGCACCGGCCTCGGCCTGATCGAGCCGGATGACACGCTCAACGCCGAGATGCACCAGCGCCTCCTCGATCTCAACGGCACCGAAGGCGGGATGACCCCGGAGCGGTTCTCCCTCGTATGGCGTGGAGAGGACGGGCGGATCGTCGCCTCGCTGCGCGTGGTGCTGGCACTGGGACGGGCGGAGATGAAGACCTTCTGGGTGGACGAAGCCGAACGCGGCAAGGGCACCGGCGCGATGCTCCTGCGCGCGGCGGAAGAAGAGGCGCGCACGCGCGGTGCACGCCTGGCCGTGCTCGACACGTTCAGCTGGCAGGCCCCGGGTTTCTACGAGAAGCAGGGCTACGAACGGTCCTTCGAACGAACCTTCCCCGATGGCGGCTCGCAGATCTTCATGGAGAAGCCGCTATGAGCCTCTCCGATGACGAGCTCGAACGCTACGCCCGGCATATCGTGCTGCGGGAACTCGGCGGACCGGGCCAGAACAGGCTGAAGGCCGCACGGGTTCTGGTCGTCGGGGCCGGGGGGCTCGGATGCCCCGCGCTCCAGTATCTCGGGGCGGCCGGTGTGGGCCATCTCACGATCATCGACGACGACACCGTCGGCCTTTCGAACCTGCAACGCCAGATCCTGTTCGGGACCGGCGATATCGGGGAACCGAAGGCGGAGGTCGCGGCCCACGCTCTCGCACGGCTGAATCCCCATGTGAACACCGAGGCGCTCGTCCGAAGGTTCGGCGAAGACGAGGCCGAGCTCGCCTCCGGCCACGACCTGATCCTTGACGGGACGGACAATTTCGCGACCCGCTACGCCGTGAACCGCGCCGCCGTCGCCGCAGGTGTTCCCCTGATTTCGGCAGCAATGGCGCAATGGGAAGGGCAGATCGGTCTCTACCATCCGGCATCCGGCGGGCCCTGCTGGGAATGCGTGTTCCCCGAAGCGCCCGCCCCAGGGCTGGTGCCGAGCTGTGCCGAGGCGGGTGTGATCGGCGCGCTTCCCGGGATCATCGGCGCGATGATGGCCGCCGAGGCGATCAAGCACATCACCGGAGCGGGAAAGACGCTCGCCGGGCGGCTCCTGATCCATGATGCGCTCTACGGCGAAAGCCGGATCGTGGCCGTGAAACGGCGGGCCGATTGCAAGGCCTGCGGCGGGCGCGCCTGACCGTCACAGCATCGCGGGAACGACGAGATCGGGCGGCCGGTGTCCATCCGCGAAGGTCTTGATGTTGATGATGACCTTCTCGCCCATCTCGACGCGCCCTTCCTCGGTGGCCGAGCCCATATGGGGCAGGAGCAGGACGTTGGGCAACTCGCGCAGCCGCGGGTTCACGTCATGGCCATGCTCGAACACATCGAGCCCAGCACCCGCGATCTCCCCGGCGCGCAGGGCGCGGGTAAGGGCGTTCTCGTCGATCACCTCGCCCCGTGCGGTGTTCACGATATAGGCGGTGGGCTTCATCAGCTTCAGCCGCCGCGCATTCAGCAGGTGAAATGTCGCAGGGGTATGAGGCGCATTGATCGAGAGGATGTCGATCCGCGCGAGCATCTGGTCGAGACTGTCCCAGTAGCGCGCCTCCAGATCCTCCTCGATGCTTTCGTGCAGCCGGCGGCGGTTGTGATAGTGCACCTGCAGCCCGAACGCCTTCGCCCGCCGTGCGACGGCCTGGCCGATCCGCCCCATCCCGAGGATCCCGAGCCGCTTTCCCGTGATCCGGTGGCCCATCAGCGCCATCGGGGACCAGCCCTTCCACTCGCCCCGCGCCATCATCTCCGCCCCTTCCTTGAGGCGGCGCGGCACGGCGAGGATGAGCGCCATCGCCATGTCGGCGGTATCCTCGGTCAGAACACCCGGTGTGTTCGACACCTGGATGCCCCGTTGCCGGGCCGTGGCGACGTCGACATGGTCGAAACCGGCGCCATAATTGGCGATCAGCTTCAGCCGCTCACCGGCCTGCCCGATGAGGCCCGCGTCGATCTGATCGCCGAGCGTCGGCACCAGAACGTCGGATGTCTGCACGGCCTCGACAAGCGCCTCGCGCGGGAGGGGGTCGTCACTGGCGGACAAGGTCACGTCGAACAGTTCGGCCAGCCGCGTTTCCACGGGTTCGGGCAAGCGACGCGTGACGAAAACCTTGAGCGAACGACCGGGCATGAAGCGTTTCCTTCCAATCCGTTTGCGGATGCGTTTGACTTTCGGAGAGGGTAGTCTGTGCCCACGGGCAGATAAACAGCGAAACGAAATGGCTGGCAGGCATCTCGGCGTCTTTCTCCTGGCGATCGCGCTTGCGCTTCCGGGCGCGGCCCAGAACGCTATCGGCCCCGAAACCGGTCTGCCGCTGCCCCGCTATGTCAGCCTCAAGGCGAACGAGGCGAATATCCGGCGCGGGCCGGGTTTCGACCACCGGATCGACTGGGTTTTCACCCATCGCAGCATGCCCCTGCGGGTCGTCGCCGAGTTCGACGTCTGGCGTCAGGTCGAGGATATCGAGGGGGAGGGAGGCTGGATTCACTCCACCCTTCTCTCGGGCACACCGACGGTGATCGTCCTTGGCGAAACGATGCTGCGTGCGCGGGCAAGCGAGAGGGGGCGCGAGATCGCCCGCGTCGAAGCAGGCGTCGTCGCCCTGCGGGACACCTGCGAGCGGGACTGGTGCCGGATCGAGGCGGATGGCTATCGCGGCTGGGTCGAGAGGAGCCTCCTGTGGGGCGCCCTCGAAGAGCGCTAGCGCTCAGGCCAGTTCGCCCGCCAGGGAGTTCGGCATCGACGCCGTGATCCTCACCGGCAGCACCTTGCCCAGCGCCGCCTCGCCCACCATCACGTGCACGTTCTGCAGATAGGGCGAGCGGCCCTGAAGCTGCCCCGCTTCCCGCCCCTTCTTCTCGAAAAGGATGGGCAGAACCCGCCCGACAAGGCTTTCCTGGAACGCGATGCGCTGTTCGGTGAGCAACTCCTGCAATCGGTATAGCCGCTCCTGCGCGACATCCTCGGGCACCAGATCGCGATCCGCCGCCGGTGTGCCGGGCCTCGGCGAATACTTGAACGAGAAGGCGGAGGCATAGCCGACAGCGCGCGTCAGCTCCATCGTGGCCTCGAAATCCTCGTCCGTCTCACCCGGAAAGCCGACAATGAAGTCGCCCGAGATCGCGATATCGGGCCGCGCGGCGCGGATCCGCTCGATCAGCCTCAGATAGCTCTCCGCGGTATGCTTTCGGTTCATCGCCTTGAGGATGCGGTCGCTGCCGGCCTGCACGGGCAGATGCAGATAGGGCATCAGCTTGTCGATCTCGCCGTGGGCGGCGATCAGATCGTCATCCATGTCGTTGGGGTGGGAGGTGGTGTACCGGATACGCTCCAACCCCTCGATCTTCGCCAGTTCCCGCACGAGGCGGGCGAGCGACCATTCTCCACCCTCGCCCTCGCCGTGATAGGCGTTCACGTTCTGGCCGAGGAGCGTGATTTCGGCGACGCCGCGCTCCACCAGATCCCGCGCCTCGGCGAGGATGCGGCCGACCGGGCGCGACACCTCCGCACCGCGCGTATAGGGCACGACGCAGAAGGAACAGAACTTGTCGCACCCCTCCTGCACGGTGAGAAAGGCTGCCGGGCTGCGCCGCGCCTTTGGGCCGCGTGCGCGCGGAAGGTGCTCGAACTTGTCTTCCTCGGGAAAGTCCGTGTCGATCGCGCGGTCGCCGCCGCGCACCCGCGCCTCCATCTGCGGCAGCCGATGATACGCCTGCGGACCGACGACAAGATCGACGAGCGGCTGGCGCCGCACGATCTCCTCACCCTCGGCCTGCGCCACGCAGCCTGCCACACCGATCTTCAGATCTGGCTTCGCCTCTTTCAGCGGGCGCAGGCGGCCAAGCTCGGAATAGACCTTCTCGGCGGCCTTCTCCCGGATGTGGCATGTATTGAGCAGGATCATGTCCGCGTCCTGCGGATCGTCCGTCTCGACGTAACCGGCCGCGCCGAGCGCCCCGGCCATCCGTTCGCTGTCGTAGACATTCATCTGACAGCCATAGGTCTTGACGAAGAGTTTCTTCGGCTCGGCCATGATCATCCCCGAAATGCAGAACGGCGCGCACCCATTCCGGGCCGCGCCGCCGCGACTTACCCCGACCGGGGCGGATTCTCAACCGATCAGGCCTTCTTGCGGCCCAGACCGATCTTCTTCGCCAGCGCTTGGCGCTTCTTGGCGTAGTTGGGCGCAACCATCGGGTAGCTCGGCGGCAGGCCCCATTTCGCGCGGTATTCGTCCGGCGTCATGTCATAGGCCGTGGCAAGGTGCCGTTTGAGCATCTTCAGCTTCCGGCCGTCTTCCAGGCAGATGATGTAATCGTCTGTCACCGATTTCTTGATCGGGACGGCAGGAACGAGTTCTTCCTGCTTTTCCTCTTCCTCCTGGGAGAGCGTGTGCAGCTTGGAAAAGACTGTCTCGATCAGGACCGGAAGATCGCTCTGCTGCACCGGGTTATTGGCAACGTGCGACGAGACGATTTCGGACGTCAGCGCCAGAAGCTCGGATCTGTCGATAAGGGGCTGTTCACTCATTGTAGGGCTTTCTTTTCTGCTTCAGCCATAGCAGCGTCCGGCCTGTCTTTCCCGGGCGCTTGGTGTGAAATTTGCACAAACATACAAAAACATCAATGTTCGATGCCTGGCAATATTCTCTTGAATTACAAAAACATATTTTTTGACGATTTTTTTATTCTATCACATGGAAGGGAGGCGGGAGATCGCCCATCGAGATTGACAAGACCCCCGCGGGCGGTATCAGGGCGGCTGATCAGGACGAAGAGGTCGCGTCACGATGCGTCTGCGATCGGCAGCACAGTTCTCTTCAGACCTTGCAGGCCCGGAAGGGTCCGCGGTTCAGGTGCTTTTCAAGGAGGACGACCAGCCCATCGGGGCGGAGCTGGCGCGCGCCCGTGACCAGGGCTTCGCGCGCACGATCCTGATCGGAGCGGCCGATCTTCTCCCCGAACCAGGCGACGGACAGGTTCAGATCGAGGAGCCCGTGCGCAATCGCGACATGGCGGTCGAGATCCTCAACACCCTCATGCCAAAGCTTGCCGGCCGGTGGGTCGCCTGGTCCTTCGGGGGTGAGTTCCTGTTCTTCCCTTTCTGCGAAACGCGCAAGATCGATGATTTCACGGCCTTTCTCACCGAGGAGAAGCGGGATGCCGCGTTCACCTACGTCATCGACCTCTATGCAGGCGATCTGGATGCCGCCCCTTCGGGAATGGATATCGGGAACGCCTTTCTCGATCGGTCCGGTTACTACGGCTTTCAGCGGTTTCGGGATGGCGCGCCGCTTGACCGGCAGTTCGACATCTTCGGCGGGCTTGGCTGGCGAATGGAGCAGTACATACCGTGGGACCGCCGCAGGATCGATCGCGTGAGCCTTTTCCGGGCGCGCCCCGGTCTGGAGATGCGGCCGGATCTGACGCTGTCGGACGAGGAAATGAACACCATCGCCTGCCCCTGGCACCACAACCCCACGATCGCCCTCGCCTCTTTCCGCATCGCCAAGTCGCTCAAGCGCAACCCGGGCTCCACCTACGAGATCGGGAGTTTCATGTGGCGCCGTTCCGAGCGGTTCGAATGGTCGTCCGAACACCTGATGCGGCTCGGCTTCATCGAGCCGGGGCAATGGTTCTGACAGCTCAGGACCGCGCGAAATAGGCGCGCACCGCGCCGCGCAGCCGCTCCGCCAAAGCGGGATATCCGCGCTGCACCTTGGAGAGCACGCGCGCTTCAATCTGCCCCTCGCTCACATCGTAAGCGGCCCAGCTTCCGCCGTTTTCCTCAAGGTTCAGTTCGACGGGCTGGGCACGGTCGAGCGCGCGGGCGAACCGCGCATCCACCGTTTCGCCCGCCTCGAACTCGGTCCAGAGAGCATGAAGCGCCGCGCCCTGATCGGTGGGCAGGATGCCGAAAAGCCTGTCTGCCGCCCGCGCCTCCGCCTCGGCCTGCGCCGCATCGTCCCCGCCACCGTGCAGGGGCGCGTCGCCGGCGTCGATCTCCACGATATCGTGGATCAGCAGCATCCGGATCACCCGGTCGATATCGACATCGGGCGGGGCGTCCGCCGCGAGAACCAGAGCATACATCGCCAGATGCCACGAATGCTCCGCGGAATTCTCGTGCCGCCCCAGGCCCGGAACCGTGGAGGCGCGCTCGACGCCCCGCAGCTTGCCGATCTCCCGCAGGAAGGCACGGCGGGCTTCAAGAGGATCACTCACGCCGCGAGCCCCCGCCCCTTCAGGAGCGCCTCGGGCCCGGGCATCCGGCCACGAAACGCGGTATAGAGGTCTTCGGGTGCACGGCTGCCGCCGGCTGCGTAGACATGCGTCGCCAGCCGTTCGGCCAGCGCCTTGTCGAAGGGATCGCCCGTCTCCTCGAAGGCGGCGAAGGCGTCGGCATCCATCACCTCCGACCACATGTAGCTGTAGTAGCCAGACGAATAGCCATCTCCGCTGAACACGTGCTGGAAATGCGGCGCCGCGTGCCGCATCGAGATCGCTTCGGGCATCCCGATCCGGTCGAGCGTTTCAGCCTGCGCCTGCATCGGATCGGCAGGTGCCGGGCCATCGTGGAAATCGAGATCGACTAGGGCGGATGCCAGGTATTCCACCGTGGCGAACCCCATGCCGAACGTCTCCGTCGCGCGGATCTTGGCGACGAGCTCCTCGGGGATCGGTTCATCCGTTTCGTGATGTCGCGCATGGGTGCGGAGGACTTCGGGCACGCCCAGCCAATGCTCGTAGAGCTGGCTGGGAAGCTCCACGAAATCGCGCGCGACGGATGTTCCCGAGACGAAGGGATAGGTCACATCCGAAAGGAGCGAGTGCAGCGCATGGCCGAACTCATGGAAGAGTGTCCGGGCATCGTCCCATGTCAGCAGCGCCGGATCGCCCTTCGCGAAGTTGCAGACGTTGAGCACGAGCGGCCTGTGCCCCTCCCCCAGGCCGGACTGGCCCCTGAACCGCGAACACCACGCGCCCGAACGTTTCGAGGACCGTGCGAACCAGTCCCCGATGAAGAGGCCCAGGTGCCGCCCGTCGCGGGTCACCTCCCATGCGCGGGCATCGGGGTGATGCAGCTTGGCTTCGACCGGGGCGAATTCCAGACCGAAGAGGCGACCCGCGACGTCGAACGCCGCCGCGATCATGTTGTCGAGCGCAAGATACGGTTTCACCTCGCCCGCATCGAAATCATGCTCCCGCTTGCGCAGCTTCTCGGCATAGTGGCGCCAGTCCCACGCGGCGAAGGGATGATGTGCGCCTTCCGATCCGGCAAGCGCGGCGAGACGCGCGGCATCGCGTTCCGCCGCAGCCTTTGCCGGTTCCCAGACCTGCATGAGAAGCGTTCGCACCGCGGCGGGTTCCCGAGCCATCTCCTTGTCGAGCTTGAAAGCGGCGAAACTCTCGAAGCCCAGAAGCCGTGCGCGCTCCTCCCGCAGGGCGAGGATTTCGGCCACGAGCGCGCGGTTGTCCGTCTCGCCGCCATTGCCGCAGCGGCTCGTCCAGGCCGTATAGGCGCGCTCGCGCAGATCTCGGCGCGTCGAGAAGGTAAGGAACGGCTCGATCAGAGAGCGCGACATGGTGATGACATAGCCATCGAGCCCGCGCTCGCGCGCGGCCTCCCGCGCGGCGACGATCAGGTCGCGCGGGCAGCCCTCCATGTCCTCGCAGGAAAGCTCCATCCGCCATTCCCTCTCCTCGGCGAGCACGTTCTGGGAGAACTGCGTGCCGAGCGCGGCAAGGCGCTGCATGATCTCTGCAAGCCGCGCCTGCCCGGAGGCGTCGAGTTCGGCCCCCGCCCGCACGAACATCGCGCGGTAGAGCTCCAGCACCCGGCGTTGTTCTCCGCTGAGCGGCTCATCCCCCTGCGCAACGGCGTCGACCCGCGCGAAAAGGGCCTTGTCCATCAGGATTTCCGACGAGAACGCCGCGAAACGCGGCGACCAGTCCCGTGCGATCGCCTCGATCTCGGGCGTGGAGTCCGTTCCGGCGAGGTTGAAAAAGACACCGGCGACCCGATCGAGCATCTCCTCGGCCAATTCCATGGCTTCGATCGTGTTCGCGAAGGTCGGCGCGTCTTCGTTGTCGCGGATCGCCCCGATCTTCGCGCGGGCCTCCGCGAACGCGGCCTCGAAGGCCGGCGGAAAATGCTCCGGCGCGATGGCGTCGAAAGGCGGGAGACCGAACGGGCGATCGAACGGTGCGAGAAGCGGGTTTGTCATGCAGACCTCGTGAACGGAACCGGCTACACCTAGGCGCACGCCGTTGACCCGGCAAGCGTCCGCACCGTGGCGCCGCATCGCCACCGGATCCTCCGGATCACGCCATCAGCCTTGCCTGTGCCGGCCCATCTGGGATCGTCGTCAGCGGCGGAGGAACCGGCCGGCCAGATCGTCGAGCGCGTTGCCGTCGCCATCCGCGTCGAACATCGCGTTCAGCATGTCGAGCGCGCCGCCACCCTGAGCCTGCCCGCCACGACGCCCGCCCATCAGCCCGGCGACCATGCCCATGATCCCGCCGCCGGAGGATTGACGGCTGTTGCCCAGAAGCCCCTGAAGCTGATCGTCCGGCGCCTGGCGCTGCATCCCACCCTGGAGCATCGCGGCGAGCGCCGGAAGAAGCTCCTGCACGGTTCCCTGATCGATACCCGCGCGGTTGGAGAGTTCGGCCCCCATATCCTCGCGCACATCGGCACCGAAAAGCTCCTGAAGGAAAGCCGCGCCCTGCGCCTGCCCTTCCGGCGAAGCCGCCGCATCGGCATCGTCGAAGAAACGGGCCTGGCTTTCACCCATCAACTGCCGGGCGACGCGCTCACCATCCCCGTCCCGCAGCCGCGTTTGCGCGGCGTTGCCCATCGCCGGCGCGACCATCCCGGCAAGCGCACCGACCTGCTCCGGCGAGACGCCGAAACGCTCGGCCAGCCGCTGCATTCCCGCGCCGTTCTGCGCATCCATCAGCATGTTGAGAAGTGACATCTTCAAGTCTCCCGTTGCTAGGGTAGCGATGGTCGGCCCGCGCGGCGCGGTCGGTCAAGGGAAGATTGCGTATCGAAACTATATCAGAGCCGTGCCAGCGCACGCGCGAACATCGCGGGATCGACGTTCCCGCCCGTCGCCACGGCGATGACGGCATCGCCTTCGAATGCCTCGGGATGGTAGAGCGCCGCCGCAAGCGCCGCCGCGCCCCCCGGCTCGACGACGATCTTGAGACGCAGGAAGGCCTGTGCCATCGCGTCGAGGCATTGCTCATCGGTCACCACGACACCCGGGCCGGATAGTCTCTGGAGGATCGGAAAGGTGAGCTTGCCCGGAGACGGCGTGACGATGGCATCGCAGATCGAGCCCGATAGCCGATTGTTCCGCTCGATCCCGCCCGACCGCAGCGAGCGCGCGACGTCATCGAACCCCTCGGGTTCACACGGACGCAGCCGCAGCCCCGGCGCATCGGCCTCGAGCGCGAGCGCGATGCCCGCGGACAGCCCCCCGCCCCCACAGCAGACAGCGACATCCCCATGCGACACGCCCAGTTCGGCGGCTTGCCTGGCGATCTCGACGCCGACCGTGCCTTGCCCCGCGATCGTGTCGGGATAGTCATACGGCGGAACGAGATGGAGGTTACGCTCACGCGCGATGGTCTCGCCGACGTCCTCCCGAGATTGGCCGCCAGCGCGGTCGTAGAGAACGACCTCGCCACCGAGCGCGCGGGTGTTCTCGATCTTCAGTTGCGGCGCATCTGCCGGCATGACGATGACCGCCGGCAGGCCCGCTTCCCTCGCTGCCAGCGCCACGCCCTGGGCATGGTTGCCGGAGGAATACGCAATTACGCCGGATGTCCCCTCGGGCAGTTGCGAAATTGCGAAGCGCGCGCCGCGGAACTTGAAGCTGCCGGTATGCTGCAGACACTCGGCTTTCACCAGAACGCGCCGCCCGGCAAGGTCATCGAGAAAGGGCGAGGTCAGGATCGGCGTGCGGCGCGCACGACCCTCCAGAACCTCCACCGCGCGGCGGATCCTGTCGATATCGCTCATGTCTGGGCCCTTGCGAGGAGACGGTCGAACAGGGCGAGGCTTTCTGGCTCGTCCAGGAAGGGAACATGCCCGCGTCGCCGCACCTCCGCAACCATGAGATCAGGGCGCCGCGCCATCATCTTCTCCACCGTCGCAGGCAGGAGGATGTCGGAACGCGCACCCCGCAACACGCCTGTCGGGATCGGGGCGAGCGCATCGAATAGCGGCCACAGATCGGGCGGCGGCCCCGCCTCGGCCTGTTCCAGGAGCGCATCCCGCAACCTTGGATCGTATCGCAGGTGCAGACCGTCGGGGCCTTCCCTGAACCAGCGCGCGACATGGGGGCGCCAATCCCGCGCCGTCAGTCCCGGGAAACGGTCGGCATTGATCTCCGCGAAAAGCGCCGCGGCCTCATCGAGCGTTCGCGCCGCCGGACGCATGCCGATATGGCCCATGATCCCGGCGATTCCCTCCGCGCCGAGCTCGGGGCCGATATCGTTGAGCAGAACCGCCGACATACGGCCGGGCGCGATGACCGCGATGGTCATGGCGAGGAGACCGCCCCGGGATGTGCCCACGATCATCGCCCGCTCGATGCCGAGGTGATCGAGAAGCTCGATCGCATCGCGCGCCTCGGTCGGCACCGAGTAGGTGGAGATCTCGCGGGCGTTGTCGGACGCGCCCCGCCCGCGCGGATCGAGCCTGATGAATCGGGCAGCCCCCCGCGTGCAGCGAGAAGCGGCTCGAAATCGGCGCTGTTGCGCGTCAGCCCCGGCAGGCAGAGAACGGGAATGCCCTCGCCGTCGTCATGGTAGGCGAGGATCAGCCCGTCGGACGCGGTGAACCGTTTCACAGGGCGCGCACCAGATCAGGCACGCCAGTGAGGTCGGAAGCCACATGCTCGGGCACGCCCCACAACCGATCGAGCGGCGCGCCGGCGCGGTTCACCCAGAGCGTGCGGAACCCGTAGCCTGCCGCCGCACAGGCATCCCACCCGTTCGAAGACACGAAGAGAACCCCGTCCGGCTCGACCTCGAAACGGGCGCCGACCATGTCGTAGACGACCGGGGCGGGCTTGAACACACCGACGGCCTCGACCGAAAGCACGGCATCGAGCCGGTCCGCTATCCCTGCGGACCCGACCGCACCTTCGAGCATCGCCGGCGATCCGTTCGAGAGGATGCCGGTGCTCAGGCCGGCGCCCTTCAGACTCGCCAGCATCTGCGGCACTTCCGGATAGCAGGATAGGTTGAAATAGAGTTCCAGAAGCCGCTCCCGCATCGCGGAGTCGTCGGTCAGGCCGACCGAACCGAGCGCCCAGTCGAGACCATCTTGCGTGACCTGCCAGAAATCCGTGTGCTCGCCCGCTGCCGCGCGCAGCCAGCTGTATTCGAGTTGCTTCAGGCGCCAGAGTTCGGCGATCCGCGGCCACAGGTCCCGGAGTCTTTCCCGACCCGGTTCGGCGGCTGCCTCCCGTGCAGCCGCGCCCACATCGAAAAGCGTGCCGTAGGCATCGAAGATGCAGACCTCGACGGTCATGTCCTGTCCTCCCGCGCCCGATGCCGAACCGTCGCGCATCCTGCTCGAGGTGACAAGCCCGCGGTCACAGGACAGCGCGGAGGAAATCCCGCGCCGCCCAGGCGTGGAACGCGAAGACGGACAGCCAGGCGAGAAGACCCAGCAAGGCCTCGCCCCGCCGCATCGGCTGCTGGCCGCTCCTCAGGTCCGCCGCGCCGAGCGCCGAAAAGGTGAAGAAGAGCGCGAACGCCAGCAACAGAAGGTTCTGCTGCGACCACGCATAGGCGACGAGGAGACCGGCGGTTCCGAGGCCGATCCAGTGGGCGAGCCCCGGCGCGAAGGGCGCGAGAACGTTGCGCGCGCACTTGCCGCCATCCAGCGGCCAGAGCGGAAGCAGGTTGAACGCGTTGATGAAGGCGGTCAGCACCCCGAACCACCCGAGGAGCAGGGCGGGCGTGGATGGCGCTTCGGCGACCAAGAGCATCTCGGCGAGGGCCAGCGCGACGGCCACGGGGGCGATGCAGATCGCCGGCCCCATCAGCGAGACGAAGAAACTCTCGATTTCACGGTCGGGCAGGCGGCCGGAATAGGCCAGCCCGCCCATGAGCGGCACCAGAAAGAACTTCGCATCCGTGTGCCCGATCACACGGAAGGCGGCGACATGGCCGAATTCATGGATCGCGATACTGATGACGATCAGCAGCCCACCGATCGGACCGAAGACGTAGACGGCAGCGAGAACCGCCAGGAGCGTCGTCAGCATGGAGCGGCCGTCGCGCGCGGCTGCGATGTTCCGCGGTGGCAGCCGCCACCCGCCCCGGAGCGCCGCCCATGTCCCGACCGAGACGAGGAGCGCTCCGAGAAGCGCCACCATCTCAGAGGTTTTCCGGCTGGAACATGCCGATCGCGTGATAGCCGCCATCGACGAAGAGGCACTCACCCGTCGTGCTCGCCCCGTAATCCGACACCAGGTAGAGCGCCGCCCCGCCCACATGGTCGAGATCGGCATTGGCGCGCATGGGCGAATTGGCTTCCGTTGCGCGATAGACCTTGCGCGCGCCGCCGATGGCAGCGCCGGCAAGGGTCCGCATCGGTCCGGGGCTGATCGCGTTCACCCGGATACCGTCGGGGCCGAGATCGTTGGCCAGGTAGCGCACGGACGCCTCCAGCGCCGCCTTCGCAACCCCCATGACATTGTAGTTGGGCGTGACCCGCTGGGAGCCGAGGAAGCTGAGCGTAATGATCGAACCGCCACCGCTCATCAGCGGATGGGCGCGGCGGGCGATGTCGACAAGGCTGTAGCACGACACGTCTAGCGCCTTCATGAACCCGTCGCGGGACGTCTTCATGAAGCGACCGCTCAGATCGTCCTTGTCGGCATAGGCAATGGCGTGGACGACGAAATCGAGGCGGCCCCACTCCTCCGCGATCCGGTCAAAGAGCGCGTCCAGCGTTTCGGGTTTCTGGACATCGGTGTCCATGATGATCGTGGAGCCCGTGCTTTCCGCAAGCGGGCGCACGCGCTTCTCGAACGCCTCGCCGAGATAGGTGAAGGCCATCTCCGCCCCGTGGCGGTGAAGGACGTTCGCGATGCCCCAGGCGATGGACTTGTCATTGGCCACGCCGAAGACCAGGCCGCGCTTGCCCGCGAGGAGGTCAGTCATGGTAGCGGCTCATCAGCATGGACCCGTTGGTG
>JBMYPI010000019.1:0-21701 GCA_049600155.1 Rubricella sp. | reverse complement strand
GGGAATAAAACGTTCCCTGATCGCGGCTTCCGTGGCCTTCGGGCTGAGCGGTGGCATGGGCTCCGCGGTCGCGGACGAGACGCTGGTCATCGGCGTTCCCGCCTGGCCGTCGGCCCAGGTGACGGCGCACTACACCCCCGAAACGCTGATCGGAAAGCAGGTCATGGCCGTCGTCAATTTCCCGCCGCGCCAGATCGGCAGGTTCATGTCCGAAGTGCTGGTGCTCGGCGTTCCGGACGCCGGGGGCGAGGTCGTGTTGCTGACCCCCGATCTCGACGTGCCCGACGGCGGAAGGATGTATTGATGCCGAGCGTCTTCGTCGCACGCGCGTTTCCGCGCGAGATCACCGAACGCGCTGCGCGGCTTTTCGAAACCGAGGTGATGCGGGGCGACCGGCCGATCTCGGACGAGGAGCGGATCGAAACGCTGCGCACCCATGACGGGCTGCTCGTCACGCTCGGCGACCGCTTCACGCGCGAGATGTTCGAAGCCGCGGGCGATATCCGTACGCGGGTGATCGCCAACTTCGGGGTGGGCTACAACCATATCGACGCCGCCGCGGCGCGGGACCACGGCATCATGGTCACCAACACACCGGGCGTGCTGACGGAGGCGACCGCCGACATCGCCATGACCCTGATGCTGATGACCGCCCGGCGAGCGGGAGAGGGCGAGCGGCTCGTCCGCGCGGGGCAATGGGCCGGCTGGACGCCGACGCAGCTTCTCGGGCTCGACATCACCGGGGGCACCCTCGGCATCGTCGGGTTCGGGCGGATCGGCCAGGCGATGGCGCGCAAGGCGCATTACGGGTTCGGGATGCGGATCCTCTATTACAATCGCTCGGCCAAGGAAGTCGATTTCCCCGCCGAACGGATCGCCGATCTCGAAGACCTGTGCGCGGCCTGCGACGTGGTCGCGCTGCATGTGCCGGGCGGAAACACGCATCTCCTCGACGCACGCCATTTCAAGGCGATGAAGGAAAGCGCGATCTTCGTGAACACGGCGCGGGGCGATGTCGTCGATGAGATGGCCCTCATGGATGCGCTGGAAGCCGGGGAGATCGCCGGCGCGGGCCTCGATGTCTATGAACATGAACCGACCGTGCCGGACAGGCTGCGCGCGATGGAGAACGTCGTTCTCCTTCCGCATCTCGGTTCGGCCACATGGAAGACACGTCTCGCAATGGGAACAATGGCCCTCGACAACCTCGAAGCCTTTTTCGCCGGGAGGCCGGTTCCGAACCCGGTTCCGGAATGCCGATGAGCGAGGAACGGATCAACGATCTGGAGGAAGCGCTTGCGCATCTGCTGCGCACCGTCGACGACCTGTCCGACGTCGCGACGGACCAGGCCAAGCGGATCGAGCGGCTGGAAAGGCGTATTGCGCTTCTGCTGGAACGTGCCGCCGAAGAGGACGCCGAAAAGGGCGCCCACGTTTTCGGCGGCTCCGATAAACCGCCGCACTACTGAACCGCAGGCTGTTCAGAACTCCTCGACATGCATCACGCCGGGCACAGCCTTGATCGCACCACGCACCGCGGGTGTGATCGTGTAGCGGTCGGGCAGGTCGACGATGACCTCGCCGGGAAGGTCGCGATGCATCAGCACGATGTTGACCGGCCCGCCCCGACGGTCCGCGCGCGCGTCCTGCAGGCGCAACGCGACAGAGCCCAGCGCCTCTTCCTCGCCGAGGAAGATCTTGAGCCCGGCTGCGCCGGCATCGGCCACGAGCCTGTCCACGCCCTGAACGCCGCGGCAGAGGAACTTGATCCCGTCATCGCCATCCGGCTCCGCCTCCACCGTCATCACGACGTTCTCGCCCGTCTCGAGGAGGTCGCCCGCCTGTTCCAGCGTGTCGGAGAACACGGTCACCTCGTATAGCCCCGTGGGATCGGAGCATTGGACGAAGGCGAAGCGGTTGCCGCGCGCCGATTTGCGCAACTGCTTGCCCGAAACCGTGCCCGCGATCCGCGTGCCGATCTTGCCGCGTTTCACCTTCGCGCGGATCTCGGCAAGGGTCTCAACCCGCTTGCGCTTGAGCGGGGCCATGTAATCGTCGAGCGGGTGGCCGGAGAGGTAGAAGCCGATCGCGGCATGTTCCTCGGCCAACCGGTCGGTCGGCACCCAGTCGTCGGGATTGTCGAGCCGCGGCACGGGCAGCGCCTCGCCCGCATCCCCGAACAGCCCGCCCTGCGCGCTGTCCTTCTCCTCATGGGTGGCGGCGGAGTAGGCGACGAGCCGGTCGAGCGCCGCAAAGACCCGTCGGCGGTTGCGGTCGAGCTCGTCGAAGGCGCCCGCCCGTGCGAGCATTTCCAGCGGGCGCTTGCCCACCCGCTTGAGATCGACCCGGCGGGCGAAATCGAAGAGATCGCGGAAGGGGCGTTCGCCCCGGGCCTCCACGATCAGCCGCATCGCATCCACACCCACGTTCTTGAGCGCGCCGAGCCCGTAGAGGATCCGCCCGTCCTTCACGGCGAAAAGCGCATCGGACCGGTTCACGCAGGGCGGCACCGTCTCGATCCCCAGCCGGTCGACCTCCTGCTTGTAGACGCCGAGCTTGTCGGTGAGGTGGATGTCGCAGTTCATAACGGCGGCCATGAACTCGACCGGGTAATTCGCCTTCAGCCAGGCCGTCTGGTAGCTGACGAGCGCGTAGGCGGCGGCGTGGGATTTGTTGAAGCCGTAGTTGGCGAACTTGTCGAGAAGGTTCCAGACCTCCAGCGCCTTGGCCTCGTCGACGCCGTTCTCGGCCGCGCCCTTGAGGAATTTCGGGCGCTCCGCGTCCATCGCCTCCTGGATCTTCTTGCCCATCGCGCGGCGCAGAAGGTCCGCGCCGCCGAGGCTGTAGCCTGCCATCTCCTGCGCGATCTGCATCACCTGTTCCTGGTAGACGATGATGCCCTGCGTCTCGTCGAGGATATGGTCGATGGACGGATGCAGGCTCTCGCGTTCCTCCCGCCCGTTCTTGACGTTGCAGAACTTGGGGATGTTCTCCATCGGGCCGGGGCGATAGAGCGCGACAAGCGCGATGATGTCCTCAAGGCATGTGGGCTTCATCTGCCGCAGCGCGTCGCGCATCCCCGCCGATTCCACTTGGAACACAGCGACCGTCGCGGCGGAGGCGTAGAGATCGTATGCCTTGGCATCATCGAGGGGGATCGCGTCGATATCCACGTCGATCCCGCGCTGCTTGAGCAGGTCCACCGCACCCTGGATGACGGTCAGCGTCTTGAGGCCGAGGAAGTCGAACTTCACGAGCCCCGCCTGCTCCACCCATTTCATGTTGAACTGCGTCGCGGGCATGTCGGAGCGCGGATCGCGGTAGAGGGGGACGAGTTCATCGAGCGGGCGATCCCCGATCACCACGCCCGCGGCATGGGTGGAGGCGTTGCGCAACAGCCCCTCGAGCTGCTGGGCATAGCGCAGGAGCCGGTCCACGACCTCTTCCCGCCGGGCCTCCTCCCGCAGGCGGGGCTCCTCCGCCAGCGCCTTGGTGATGGAGACCGGCTTGACGCCCTCGACCGGGATGAGCTTCGACAGGCGATCCACCTGGCCATAGGGCATCTGAAGCACTCGGCCCACGTCGCGCACCGCGGCCTTCGACAGGAGCGCGCCGAAGGTGATGATCTGCGCGACCTTCTCCCGCCCGTATTTCTCCTGAACGTAGTGGATCACCTCTTCCCGGCGATCCATGCAGAAATCGATGTCGAAATCGGGCATCGAGACCCGCTCGGGGTTCAGGAACCGCTCGAACAGGAGGGAGAAGCGCAGCGGGTCGAGATTGGTGATCGTCAGCGCATAGGCGACGAGGCTGCCCGCGCCCGAGCCGCGCCCCGGCCCGACGGGGATGTCCTGATCCTTCGCCCATTTGATGAAATCGGCCACGATCAGGAAGTAGCCGGGAAAGCCCATCCCCTCGATCACGCCAAGCTCGTAATCGAGCCGTTTCCAGTATTCCTCCTCCGGCGCGGCGAGGGGGATCGTGGCGAGGCGTTCCTTCAGCCCCTCCTTCGCCTGGCGGCGCAGTTCCTCCACCTCGTCATCGGCGAAGCGGGGCAGGATCTCCTTGCGCTTTTCCACCTTGAAGGCGCAGCGGCGGGCGATCTCGACGGTGTTCTCCACCGCCTCGGGCAGGTCGGCGAAGAGCGCGGCCATTTCCGCCCCGGACTTGAAATAGTGCTGATCGGTGAGATGCCGGCGCGGCTCCGACTGGTCCACATAGGTGCCGTCGGCGATACAGAGAAGCGCGTCATGGGCCTCGAAAAGGTCACGGGCCGGGAAGTGCACGTCGTTCGTCGCGACAAGCGGCAGGTCGAGGTCATAGGCGATCTGGACGAGACCCGGTTCCGTCGCCGCCTCGGCCTCCGTTCGGCGGCGGTCGCCCGTCGGGTGGCGCTGGATCTCGATATAGAGCCGATCGCCGAACGCCTCCTTCAGACGCTCCGCCAGCGGGCGGGCGACGGCCGCCTGCCCGTCCCGCAGGAGCCGACCGAGCGGCCCGTCCGCGCCGCCCGTCAGACAGATGAGACCCCCGGCATGGGCTTCGAGCTGGTCGAGGCTGATGGAGGGGTTCGTCTCCGGGCTTTCGAGATAAAAGCAGGTGTTGAGCTTCATGAGGTTCGCGTAGCCCGCCGCATCCTGCGCGAGAAGCACGACCGGCGCCGGCGCGGCGGGCCTGTCGCCGGGGCGCGGGGCGGGCATATAGGCGAGGTCGAACTGCGCCCCGATGATCGGCTGGATGCCCTCGCCCGCGAGGATCGTGGAGGCTTCGAGCGCGGCGAAGCAGTTGTTCGTGTCGGTGATCGCGACGGCGGGAAAGCCCGCGTCGCGGCACATCTTCGGCAGCGCCTTCACCTGGATCGCGCCTTCCAGCAGCGAATAGGCGGTGTGGACGCGCAGGTGGATGAATCGCGGATCGGCCATGGGCCGAGGATTACGCATCCCGCCGCCCCGAGGCCAGAGCGGAGACCGCCCTCAGGGAGAAATCCACGCGCCGCCATCGGCGGCGGACGCGACGCAGGCCTCCACGAAACGCATCCCCGCCACGCCATCCGCGACGCCTGGCGTCAGCACCTCGGCACCATCGAGGATCGCCGCGGCTGCATCGCGGTAGAGCACGGCGAAGGGATCGGTCTCTTCCGGCTTTTTCGGCAGGTCCGCGAGCGTCAGGATACGATCCGGCCCGCGCAGATCCGACAGGATGAGGCGGCCCGGATCCTCGTGATGCCAGGTCAGCCCGCCCGCCTCGCCATAGACCCGGATGGAGAGCGCGTTGCCATTGCCCGCCGCCGCTTGACTGCAAAAGAGGCCGCCCATCGCGCCCGCCGTCAACCTAAGGCTCACCTGCGCGCTGTCTTCCAGACCGGCCGTGGCGGCGAGCGCCATGGTCATCGCCGAAAGCGCCTCGACCTCCAGCCCGGTGACGAAACGCAGGAGGTGATGGGCATGGGTGCCGACATCGGCGAGCGTGCCGGCGATACCCGACCGGGCCGGATCGAACCGCCAGCCCTCATGCCGGTCGCCCCCCGAAACCCGCGACCGTGCCGCCCAGTCCTGCGCGTAGTGGGCCTGCACGATCCGGACAGGGCCGAGCGCCCCCTCCCGCACAAGCCGTCTTGCATGGCGCACCATCGGATGCCCGCAATAGGTATGGGTGAGCAGGAAGGGCAAGCCCGTCTCGGCGACGGTCCGCGCGAGCGCCTCGCATTCGGCCACGTTCGCACCCAGCGGCTTGTCGCAGATGACGGCAATGCCGGCTTTCAGAAACACCTCCGATTGCGGAACGTGGAGGTGGTTTGGCGTGGCGATCACCACCGCGTCGATCAGGCCCGGATCGGCGAGCGCGCGCCAGTCGGCAACGGCATGCTCCAGACCGAGCGACCGGGCGAAAGCGGCGCTCCGCCCGGTATCGGAGGAGAACGCCCCCGCAACGAGATCGAACCGCCCGGCGATCCGTGCCGCCCGCCGGTGCAACGCGCCGATGCCGCTACCCGGGCCACCGCCCACCATGCCGAGCCTGATCCGCTCCATCCCGTCGCTCCCGTATCGTGCCGGGAAACACTGGCATCCGCACTGACCTGCGGCAAGGCAACCCTTTGGATCGGCGCGCGTTCGCCCTAGGTCCGCTTGGGAAAGAAGGAGGGCGCATGCTGCTCACGCTGGAAGACGTCCGCAAGAGCTACCGCTCCACGGAGGGGGAGATCGCGGTGCTGCGCGGCGTTTCGCTGACGCTCGACAGGGGGCGCACCATGGCGCTGACGGGCGAGTCGGGCAGCGGCAAGAGCACGCTTCTGCACCTCATCGCCGGGCTCGATCATGCCGATGGCGGGGAGATCACGGTGAATGGACGCACGCTTGGCCCCCTCTCCGATCGCGGCCGCGCGGCTCTCCGGCGGGAGACGGTCGGCCTCGTCTTCCAGCAGTTCAACCTCATCCCCTCCCTCACGGTCGGCGGAAACCTCGCCTTCCACGCCCGGCTTGCCGGGCGGCATGACCCGGGCTGGGTCAGGCGGCTCACCACCGCGCTGGGCCTTGACGGTCTCGAAGGGCGATACCCCGAACAGCTTTCGGGTGGACAGCAGCAGCGTGTCGCCATCGGGCGCACCCTCGCCGCGCGCCCCGCGCTCGTGCTCGCCGATGAGCCGACGGGCAATCTCGACGAGGCGACTGGCGACGCGGTGCTCGACCTCATGCGCGATCTGATCGTGGAGACGGGCGCCGCGCTCCTGATGGTGACCCATTCCGAGCGGCTCGCCGCGCGGCTCGACACCCGCGCGCATCTGGGCCGGGGAAGGCTCGCCTGATGTGGCGGGCCGCCTTCAGCGCGCTCTTCTCCCACTGGCGGCGGCGACCCGTGCAACTGGCCGCGCTCGTCACCGGGCTGGCGCTTGCCACCGCGCTCTGGACGGGTGTCCAGGCGATCAATGCCGAGGCGCGGGCGAGCTACGATCGGGCGGCGGCGACGCTCGGACAGGACAGGCTGGAGACGCTGACCGCCGAAGGGCCGATCCCCGACGAAACCTATATCGCGCTCCGCCGAGCCGGTTGGCTCGTCTCTCCGGTCGTCGAGGGTGAAATCCGGCTTCGGGGCGGTGCGCGTGTCCGCGTGGTCGGGTTCGATCCGCTGACCGCGCCGGTGGAGGCCGGCCTCACCATCGGGACGGTCGAGACCGATTTTCTGGAGTTCATCACGCCACCCGGTCGCGCCCTGGCCGCGCCGGAGACCCTCGAGCGGATCGGGGAGGATACACGCCCCCTGCCCCCCATCGATGCCATCGAAGGGATCGCGCCGGGCATCGTGGCGATGGATCACGGGATCGCGCGCGATCTTCTGCGCGCGGAGGGGGCGAGCCGCCTTCTCGTCGCGCCGGAACACCCCCGCACACGCGCGCCGCTCGAAACCGTCGCCCCCGGCCTCACGCTAGACCCGCCGCAGGAGGATGGGGATCTCGCCCGGCTGACGGACAGTTTCCACCTCAACCTCACCGCGTTCGGGTTCCTGTCCTTCGCGGTCGGCCTGTTCATCGTGCACGGAACGGTCGGCCTCGCCTTCGAGCAGCGGCGCGGCATGGTGCGGACGCTACGCGCGATCGGACTGCCCGCGTCGGTCACCGTCGCGGCGATGGCGGCGGAGCTTCTGGTGCTCGCGCTGATCGCGGGTGGGATCGGTGTTCTCGGCGGCGGGCTGATCGCGGCATTCCTCCTGCCCGATGTCGCGGCGAGCTTGCGGGGGCTCTATGGCGCGGAGGTCACGGGCGCCCTCACGCTCCGGCCGGAGTGGTGGGCGGTGGGTCTCGGCATCGCGCTTGCCGGGACCGCGGTCGCTTCTGCCGGTGCGTTGTGGCGCGTTGCCCGATTGCCGCTTCTGGCGCCGGCCCAACCCCGCGCCTGGGCGGTTTCGACGGGGCGGACGGTGCGGTTGCAGGCTGGTGTCGGCGCACTTCTCCTCTCCGTTGCCGCCTGGCTGGTGATGACCGGCGAAGGACTCGTTGCCGGTTTCCTTCTGCTCGGCGCGCTCCTGACCGGCGCGGCGCTCCTTCTGCCGGGGATCGTCGCGGTGATCCTGTCGGCCCTTTCGCGCCTCGCGCGCGGGCCCCTTGCCGAGTGGTTCTGGGCCGATACGCGCCAGCAATTGCCCGGACTGAGCCTCGCGCTCATGGCGCTCCTTCTCGCCCTTGGGGCCAATATCGGCGTCGGCACGATGGTGCAGAGCTTCCGCGCGACCTTCACCGGCTGGCTCGACCAGCGGCTCGCTTCGGAGCTTTACGTCACTGCCCGCGACAATGCCGAGGCGGAGGAGCTTCGCGCCTTCCTCGAACCCCGCGCCGATGCCGTCCTGCCGATCTGGCATGTGGAGACCGAGGTGAACGGGCTGCCAACCGAGGTGTTCGGTGTGATCGACCACACGACCTACCGCGCGAACTGGCCGCTTCTGACAAGCCTGCCCGCCGCCTGGGACAGGGTGGCCGACGGCACGGGAGCGATGGTCAGCGAACAGCTCGCCCGGCGGTTCGGCTTCGCTCCGGGGGAGGAAATCACGCTGCCCGGTTGGGACAGGTTCACCGTCGCCGGGGTCTATTCCGACTACGGCAACCCCATCGGGCAGGTCATCGTCTCCAATGCCCGGCTCGTCGCGCAGCATCCCGATATCGACCGGCTGAACCACGGCGTCCGCATCGCGCCCGACGCGGCCGAGGCGCTGGCCAACGATCTGAGGGAGCGGTTCGGCTACGGCGAACGCAACCTGATCGACCAGGCCGCGCTCAAGGCGTTTTCCCTGCAGGTGTTCGAACGGACCTTCGCGGTCACCGATGCGTTGAGCGTCCTGACGCTCGGTGTCGCGGCGGTGGCGATCCTGACGAGCCTCGTGACACTCGCCTCCATGCGCCTGCCGCAGCTTGCCCCCGTCTGGGCGCTGGGGATGACCCGCGCGGCGCTGGGGCGGCTGGAGATGTGGCGCACGGTGGCGCTGGCCGCGATGACCGTGCTTCTCGCGCTGCCCGTGGGGCTTGTTCTGGCTTGGGTGCTTCTCGCCGTCGTGAATGTCGAGGCGTTCGGCTGGCGCCTGCCGATGCGGCTTTTCCCGCTGGATTGGCTCTCGCTCTTCGCGCTCGCGCTTCTCGCCGCCGCGCTGGCCGCGTGGTGGCCGATGCGGCGGATCGCGCGCATGGAGCCTGCAACCCTCGTGAAGGTGTTTTCCGATGAGCGCTAAGGTCCTCGCCCTCGCGCTTCTCCTGCCCCTGCCAGCGCTCGCGCAGGGTTTCGCGGGCCTCGGCACCGACGCGGAAGGCTTCGCCGTGCCGCAGCGGGGCACGCCCCTCTCCTTCCCCCGCGATCACGGCGCCCACCCGGAATACCGCATCGAGTGGTGGTACCTCACCGCCACCCTCACCGGGGCGGATGGGCGTGACTACGGAATTCAATGGACGCTGTTCCGTTCCGCCCTCGCGCCGGAGGAGGGGGAGGGCTGGTCGGCGCCTCAACTCTGGATGGGCCATGCGGGGCTGACGACACCCGAGGGGCATTTCGTCTCCGAGCGGTTCGCGCGCGGTGGGATCGGGCAGGCGGGCGTCGAGATCGCGCCGTTCCGCGCCTGGATCGACGATTGGGCGATGGTGAGCTTGGCGACGGACGGGCAGGACGCCTATTCCGCCCTCGATCTGTCGGCGAGCGGGATCGAATTCTCCTATCATCTGGATTTGCGGGCGGAGGGGCCACTCGTGCCCCATGGCGAGGAAGGCTATTCCGTCAAGTCCGAGGAGGGGCAGGCGAGCTACTACTACTCGCAACCGTTCTACAGTGTGACCGGCACCCTCACGCTGCCCTCGGGCGACGTGGCCGTCACGGGGGAGGCCTGGCTCGACCGCGAATGGTCCTCCCAGCCGCTCAGCGCCAACCAGGAAGGGTGGGACTGGTTCAGCCTCGCCCTTGATACCGGGGAGCGGGTGATGGCCTTCCAACTGCGGGAGAGCGATGGCGGGCACTACACGTCCGGCACATGGATCCTGCCCGACGGGACGCCCGACCCGCTCGAAGATGGCGCGATCCGCTTCACGCCGCTGCGCGAGGCCGAAGTCGCCGGCCGTGACGTTCCCGTGGAATGGCGGGTGGAAATCCCGGAATACGGTTTCGCCGTCGAAACCGCCCCTCTCTACGATCGGTCCTGGATGGACACGTTCTTTGCCTATTGGGAAGGGCCGATCCGCTTCACGGGCACCCATCAGGGGCGCGGGTATCTGGAGATGACGGGCTATGAGTGAATGGTGGGAAAGCCTCGACGGGCATCTCGACCGCGCCTGGAGCACGCTTTCGCGCGGGGTGGCCGACAGGCGGGCCCCCGCGCGGCACCTGACCCTCGCCACCATCGCACAGGACGGCGCGCCCGCCCTGCGAACCGTGGTGTTGCGCGGGGCGCGGCGGAGCGATGCTGTGCTGGAGGTCCACACCGATGCGCGCTCCGCCAAGGTCGCGGAATTGCGGCTCGATCCCCGCGCGGCGGTGCATATCTGGGATCCGAAGGCGCGGTTCCAGATCCGCCTCTCGTCACGGGTGGAGATCGTGATGGGCGATGCCGGCGCATGGGCCTCCGTTCCACCGCGGGCGCGCGCGGTCTATGGGGAGGGCCCGCCGCCCGGCGCGCCGGTGCCCGAGCCGGTGCCCCAAAGGGGTGAGGGAGATCAGGCGGCCTTTACCCGGCTTCTCCTGCATCTCGACCGGATCGAGACGCTGCACCTGGGCGAGGACATGCACCGCCGCGCGGCCTTCCTCGCGCCCGATTGGGCGGGCGGCTGGATCGCCCCCTGATCCGTCAGCTTGCCACGAGCGGAAAGGTGCAGCCCAGCGCCCAGGCGAGAATCAGCCCGTTCGCGAGGCCGGGCACGACGGGCGCGCCCGTCCGCCGCCCGACCCATCCGCCGAGCATTCCGAACAGAAGGAAGAAGAGCAGGATCACCGGCACGATGATGATCAGGAAGAAGAGCCTTTCGAGGTCGATCGCCACGGCGATCCCGAGCGAGGCGAGGAATGCCCCGCGCACCAGAAGCGTCCTCCACAAGGGCGCGCGCCCGGCCTCCGTCAGAACCGCATCGGCCAGCATGAAGGGCACCGCTCCCCCCGCGATGGCGAGGATGATCGGCACGCGCGGCGCGCTTGGCCAGAAGGACGCGACATAGGCGTCGAGCGCCCCGCCGAAGACGAAAAGCCCGTACGCTGCGACGACAAGCGCCATCAGGATCGGACCGGCCCGCAGCCCCAGATCCCGTCGCCCCGCGATAAGAAGCGCCACCACACCATAGGCCGCGAAATGCAGCGCGAGGTAATCGGCGACGAGCACCGGCAGGAACCCGATCCCCCAGGGCGCGATGGCGAGCGGCACCGCAAGCGCGGGGACCAGCGCAGCCAGCAGGAACCGCCCCCTCGGCAGGCGCGCGGGCGCCTCGCCCTTCGGCAGAAGCCGGGCAAGCGGCCACGCGAGCAGGATAAGGGAGACGAGCAGGAGTGCGATCCAGCCACCCCGCATCGCCACCGGCCCATCGCTTTCCCGCCCGAAGGTCGCGTCGAGCCAGGCCCGCGCCTCCCGCAGGGATGTGCCCGAATAAAGCACGCCGACATGTTCCACACCAGGCGCGACGACTGCCCGGCGCGCGGCGGTTTCCCCCGGTGTGCCGATGGTCTCGCCCTCGTTCGCGCCGGGGCGGGCGAGCCTGAGCGCCCGGAGCGCCTCGGTCCGCAGGAACGGCTCCCATTCGCCCGTGATCATCAGGAGGTTCCACGGCGAGGCACGCTCGACCGCTTCGGAGAACATCGAGATGGCGACGATGCTTCCCACACGCTCGTCCGCGATCCCCTGCCGCACGACGATATCGGAGGCCATCGAATGGCCCAGAAGCGCCAGCCGCCCGTCGGCACGGGGATGGGCGAGCGCGGCCGTGGCGACGGCGCCCACCTCATCCATCATCAGTTGCGTGGTGCCGTCGATCCGGGTGACGTCTCCCTGCATCGGTGCGGGATTCCGGCCATGGCCCATGAAGTCGAAACTGACGGCGATGTAGCCCGCCTCGGCGAGGGTGAGCGCGAACGGCTCCATCAATTGCCGCGACCCCGCGAAACCGTGGGCGATGACGACGACGGGCGCGGGGCCTGCATCATCGCGGCTGTGGATGGTCATCGGAATCCCGTTCGCGTTCGCCCGCTCGATCCCGATCCCCGCACGCCCGGCCTCAAGCTGCCAGATGCTGATCGCAGCGGCGATGGCCGCGATGATCCCCACAACCGGCCTGAACCATGACATGCCCGTGATCTCCCGCCCCCGTGGCCCTCTGCCCCCTTGGCGGAGGCGCTTCGGCCCCCTACCCCTATCGTTGGACTAGAGATAGCGGGGCGGCCGGGAATGGACAGCGCAATTCCACTCACACGCGATGTGGTTTTGATCGGGGGCGGGCACACCCACGCCCTCGTGCTGCGCAAATGGGGCATGAGACCCCTGCCCGGCGCGCGGCTGACGCTGATCAACCCCGCGCCGAGTGCGCCCTATACGGGCATGTTGCCCGGGCATGTCGCCGGGCATTACGGGCGTGACGCGCTGGAGATCGACCTCGTCCGCCTTGCCCGTTTCGCCGGGGCGCGGCTGGTGATCGGCGCGGCGACGGGGATCGACCGGGAAACCCGGCACATCACGGTCCCGGGCCGCCCACCGATCCGCTACGACATCGCCTCCGTCGATATCGGGATCACATCGGCGATGCCGGAGCTGGAAGGCTTCGCCGACCATGCCGTCGCAGCGAAACCCCTCGGCCCGTTCGCCGGGCGCTGGGCCGATTTCGTCGTCCGGGTCGAGGGCGGGGAGGCCGCACCGCGCGTCGCGATCATCGGCGGGGGTGTCGGCGGGTGCGAGCTTGCCATGGCGATGGCCCATCGGCTGAGGGACCACCAGCCGAGCATCACGGTCGTCGAGGCGAGCGAGGCGATACTGCGGGACGTGACATCGGGCACCCGCGCCGCAGTGCGACGGGAGATGGTTCGCCTCGGCGTGCATGTCCGCACCGGCGCCGAGGTTCGGGCGGTGACGGCCGATGGCCTCACGCTCGGTGACGGCACCATGCTCGACGCCGGGTTCGTCACGGGCGCGGCGGGGGCGCGGCCCCATGGCTGGCTGGGTGAGACAGGGCTGGCGCTGGAAGACGGTTTCATCGCCGTCGACGAGACACTGCGATCCTCCGATCCGTCGATCTATGCGGTCGGCGATTGCGCGTATCTTTCCCACGCGCCACGGGTGAAGGCGGGCGTCTACGCCGTGCGCCAGGCGCCGTTCCTCCATCACAACCTGCGGGCGGATCTCACGGGCGGGCAGCGCCGCCCCTACCGCCCCCAGAAGGATTACCTCAAGCTGATCTCGACGGGCGGCAAACGCGCCATCGCGGACCGCTCGGGCCTTACCGTTGCGGGGGACTGGCTGTGGCGCTGGAAGGACCGGATCGACCGCAAGTTCATGGACCAGTTCACCGATCTCAGGCCGATGGCGCCGGCGCCCCTTCCGGCGACCGTCACGAAAGGCGTTCGGGCCGAGATCGGCGACAAGCTCCTTTGCGGCGGATGCGGGGCGAAGGTGGATGCCAGGAGCCTGCGCGGCGCGCTCGCCGCCCTGCCCGCACCTTCGCGCAAGGACGTGCTGCAGGGCGCGGGCGACGATGCGGCGATCCTCAAGCACGGCCGGGGCGCACAGGTCTTCACCACGGACCATTTCCGCGCCTTCATCGACGATCCCGTGACCCTGACGCGCATCGCCGCCGTGCATGCCATGGGGGATATCTGGGCGATGGGCGGCGCGCCGCAGGCGGGGCTTCTCACTGTGATCCTTCCGCGCATGGCCGATGACCTCGCCTCCGCCACGATGACGGAAATCCTCGCCACGGCGGAGGACACATTGCGTGCGGCGGGGGCGGACCTCGTGGGTGGGCATTCCAGTGTGGGTGCGGAACTGACGGTCGGCTTCGCGATGACGGGCCTCGTCGAGAAAGCCATCGGGATCGAGGGCGCCAGGGCGGGCGATGCGCTGATCCTGACGAAACCCATCGGATCGGGCACGATCATGGCGGGCGAGATGCAACTCGAGGCGCGCGGTGCATGGGTCGCCTCAGCGCTCGACCACATGGCGCAGGCGCAGGGGACCGCCGCCACGATCCTCGCCCCCCATGCCCACGCGATGACGGATGTGACGGGCTTCGGCCTCGCCGGGCACCTGTCGCAGATGATGGTGGGCGCGGGCCTGTCCGCCGCGCTCGATCTTTCCGCCCTCCCCCTGATGGACGGCGCGGAGGCGCTTGCCGCGCAGGGCGTGCGCTCGACCCTGTGGGAAAAGAACCGCGCGGCGGCGCCGGTGATCGCCGGGGCGGAGGGCGCGCGAGGCGCGCTCCTCTTCGATCCGCAGACGGCGGGCGGATTGCTCGCTGCCGTTCCCGGTGGGAGGGCCGAGACACTGCTCGCCGAATTGCATGGCGCCGGATACAGCGAGGCCGCGATCATCGGCCGGGCTCAGGCGGGGGCGGTCCCGATCACGCTTTGCTGAGACCGGCGAGGAGCGCGGCGATCCGTGCCGCCGCGTCCTCTCGACCGCCCTCGTCGAGGCTTTCGACCGGCAGGGGCGCCTCCGTGCGTGGCTCCATCCGGGCGCGTTGGCGGTGATACCGGGGATCGTAGTGCCGCTCCATCAGGCTGGCCGCGAGGCTCTCGAACGCCCCCTCGGTGGCCAGCGCCTTCCATTCGGCGACCTGGTCGTGACCCTGCAGCGGCACGAGCCGGTCGAGCGTCGTATCGAGCCTTGCCGGATCCGCCACCACATCGGCATAGGCGCTGGCGAGGAAGCGGGCACGGGCAGGCAGCGGCGCCTCGACATGGATGCGCGGCGCGTCCTTCATCGCGGACCAGAGTGCAGGAGGGATCGAAACCTCCCCGATCTTGCTCGATTCCGCCTCCACCACCACGGGCCGTGCGGGATCGAGCCGCGCAGCCGCCAGCGCGATCGCGCCCTCGAAGGCTTTCTGGGATGGTTGATCCCCCAACGCCCCGAAAAGGGAACCGCGATGGTTGGCGAGTCCTTCGAGGTCGATCACCTGCACGCCATGGCCCGGCAGACGGCCGAGGATATCCGTCTTCGCCGTGCCGGTGTTGCCGTCGAGCACGATGACCGGCGCGGGAAAGGCCGCGTGGTACATCGCATCGACCACAGCACGGCGATAGCTGCGATAACCGCCCTCCAGCACCTCCACCTGCCAGCCGATCTGGCGCAGGATCGTGGCGAAGCTGCCGGAACGCTGCCCGCCGCGCCAGCAATAGACGAGCGGCTTCCACCCGCCGTCCCGGTCCGCAAGCGGCCCCTCGATATGCGCCGCGGCGTTACGGGCGACGAGGGCGGCTCCGATCTTGCGGGCGAGAAACCGGCTCTCCTGAACGTAGATGGTGCCGACACGCGCGCGCTCGGCATCATCGAGCACGGGCAGGCTGATCGCGCCCGGCACATGATCCTCCGCGTATTCCGACGGCGACCGGACATCGATGATGTCGTCGAAAGGCGCATCGGCGATCTGGGCGAGGGTCTCGAGCGTGAAGGCCATGGGTGCGGCATAGCCCTCCACGCACCGGCTGGAAAGGCCGATCCCTTTTCCGACCAAAAAGGTCATTTTTATTCTTGACCGAAATAGTCGGATCGGCGAGACAGTTCCCGACCGATTGAGTCGGTTAATTCGGAAACGCAACCAGATGACGGAGTATCACATGCCCCGCCTGACCGCCCCCGCGATCGCCGCCCTGATGGCGACGAGCGCGATCGCCCCTGCCTTCGCGCAGGAACTGAACCTCTATTCCTCCCGCCACTACGACACCGACGAGCGGCTCTATTCCGATTTCGAGGAAGCCACCGGCATCACGATCAACCGGATCGAAGGCAATGCCGACGAGCTTCTCGCCCGGATCGAGGCGGAAGGGGCGAACAGCCCGGCGGATGTCTTCCTCACGGTCGACACCTCCCGTCTGGAACGGGCGAAGCAGGCCGGCATCCTCTCGAGCGTGGAGTCCGAGATCCTCGAAGCGCGGATCCCCGATCACCTTCAGGACGACGACAACCAGTGGTTCGGCTTCTCCCAGCGCGCGCGGATCCTGTTCTATGACCGCAACGACGTCGACAACCCGCCGCAGACCTATGTCGACCTGATGAGCCCGGAATACGAGGGGATGATCTGCATCCGCTCCTCCACCAACGTCTACTCCCAGACGATCCTCGCCGCGATCATCGAGAATTACGGCGAAGCCTTCGCACGCGAGTGGGCAGAGGCCGTCTACGCCAACTTCGCCCGCGAGCCTCAGGGCGGCGACACCGACCAGCTTCGCGGCATCGTCTCGGGTGAGTGCGATATCGCGATGTCCAACACCTACTACTTCTCCCGCGCGATCCGCCGGGACGTGGACGGCGTGTCCGACAGCCTCGACATGATCGGCTGGGTGTTCCCCGACCAGGGCGGCAACGGTTCGCACATGAACCTGTCGGGCGGTGGCGTGGTGGCCAACGCGCCGAACCGCGAGAACGCGATCCTGTTCCTCGAATACCTCGCCTCCGACCAGGCGCAGGAATACTTCTCGGCCGGCAATGACGAATACCCGGCGGTGCCCGGCGTGGCGCTCAGCCCCTCCGTCGCCGCGCTCGGCTTCTTCCAGGCGGACACGGTCGATCTGTCCGAGGTGGCCGACAACGTCGCCCTCGCCCAGCAGATCTTCAACGAAGTCGGCTGGCCCTGATCAGGCATCGACGGAACGAATGATCGGAGGCGCCCCACGGGGCGCCTCTTGTCGATTCACGGCCCCGATCTGCGCGCAACATAGAACCCGTAGCTCACATAGTCGGCAAACCGCTCGTAAAGGGCGATTTCGGCCTCTTCGGCTTCGGCTATCGCGCGTGCGGCCTCTGAATGGTCATGCCGTTCTAGAAAGGCCGGGAGGCGGGACCGCAACGGTTCGTAGTAGTTGGCCATCCAGGCTTCGGTCGAGAGCGGGAAATAGCCGACGGGCGTGAAGCCCTCCCGTTCCAGTATCGCGATCTTCTCCCCCGCGGTGGCGACCTCGGGATATTCCGCCTGCCAATGGGCATCGAGTTCGGCGGGGCGGGTCGCGGTCAGCCATGTCAGTTCGGACACGGCGAGGATGCCGCCGGGCCTGAGGAACCGCCGCCATGCCCGCACACCGGCAGTGAAGCCCATGTTGTAGATCGCGCCTTCCGACCAGATCGCGTCGAACTCGGCCTCCGCGAAGGGCAGGTCGTCCATCGAGGCCGCGAGCGTCTCCACCCGCCCCGCCCAGCCTTCGCGCGCCGCGCGCTCCTGCAATCTGTCGAGGAAGGGTTGGAGGAAATCGACGGCCACGATCCGCGCGTCGAGATCGCTGGCGAGGATCGCGGTCGACGCGCCGGTGCCGCAGCCGATATCGGCGATGCGGAGCCCCTCTCGCCCGGCAAGCCCGGAAAGGGCGATCGCCTGCCGCGTTTCCCCGTCGCTGCCCGGCCCCTGCCGCGCGCCGCCGAGATGCAGATCGAGGAGGAGTTCCAGTCCGTCCATCACAGTCCTCCTCACCCCTCCACGGGAAGGGCCGTCGGCGCCGTCGCCCTCGCGCCCTTCCCGATGGAAAGGCAGACCAGGATCACGGGCAACAGTCCGAACGCGACGATCACGAGGCTCGGCACCGCGGCCTGTGCAAGCCTCTCGTCCGAGGCGAGCCGGTGCGCCTGCACCGCCAGCGTGTCGAAATTGAAGGGCCGCATGATCAACGTCGCGGGCAGTTCCTTCATCACGTCCACGAAGACGATCAGAAGCGCGGTCAGCACGCTGCCCCGGATCACCGGCAGGTGAATGCCCCACAGGATCCGCGCAGGCGGGCGCCCGAGCGTGCGGGCGACCGCGTCGATATGGGCAGGCACCTGCGCCATACCACTATCGTAGGTGTTGAGCGCAGCCGCCATGAAGCGGCTCATGTAGGCGATCACGAGAAGCCAGATCGATCCCGTGAAGAGAAGCCCGGTGGACAGCCCGAATTCCGCCCGCATCCACGCATCGAGCGCATTGTCGAAGGCCGCGAAGGGCACCAGAAGGCCCACTGCGATCACGCCTCCCGGCACGGCGTAGCCGAGGCCCGACAGCGTCACGAGCCCGGCCGAGCTTCGCCCCGGATGCATCCGCGCCCGGAACCCGATCAGGATGGCGCCGAACACGGTGACGACCGAGGCGATGCCGGCGAGTGTCACCGAATTCCGCACGAAGCCCATATAGCGGTCATCGAGGATGCTCTGCCCCGAACCGATGGCCATCTCGCCGAGCACGATCACCGGCAGGATGAAACCGAACAGCACCGGAAGCGCGCAGAAGAGCGCGGCGAGCGCGCCCGCCGTGCCGGTGAGGCGCGCGGGCTCCAGCCCCTCGAACCGCACGCCCCGCGCCGCGATCCGACCCTTGCCGCGCTGCGCCCGTTCGAGCCCCGCGAGCAGGAGGGCGAAGGCGAGAAGGCACAGCGCGAGCTGCGCCGCCGCCCCGCGGTCGGCCATCGAGAACCACGCCTGGTATATTCCGGTGGAGAAGGTCTGGACGTTGAAATAGGCGACGGTGCCGTAATCCGCGATCGTCTCCATGATGCACAGGAGAACGCCACCCGCGATCGCTGGGCGCGCCATCGGCAGGGCGACCCTGAGAAAGGCCTTGAACGGCCCCTGCCCGAGCGTCCGCGCGGCGAGATAGGCATGGGCCGATTGCTGGCGAAACGCGGCGCGCGCCAGCAGGTAGACGTAAGGGTAAAGGACGAGTGTCAGCATCAGCCCCGCGCCCGGCAGGCTGCGCACCTCCGGGAACCAGTAGTCCCGCGGGCCCCAGCCGGTCACATCCCGCAGGAGGGACTGCACCGCGCCGGGATGATCCAGAAGATCGGTATAGGCATAGGCCAGCACATAGGCGGGGAAGGCCAGCGGCAGCGCCAGAAGCACCTCCAGAAGACGGCTGAACGGAAAGCGGTAGGCCGTCACCAGCCAGGCCGCGCCGGTGCCGATCGCCGCCGTGCCGATGCTCACGAAGAGAACGAGGAGGAGCGAGTTGACCGTGTAGCGCGGCAGGACAGTGGAGGCGAGGCGATCCCACGTCTCCAGATCGCCCGTCACCGCGGCGATTGCCGCCGCGATCATCGGCAGCACGCAAAGCGCCGCCACGGCCCAGGCCGCCGCCTTCATCACCCGTTCCCAGATATCCTCGCCCATCGCGGCCCTTCCTGCCGAGTGTTTCACTCGGGTATAGGCCTCGCGATGCCGCCGCAAGGGAGAATGCTTGAACCTGCCCACCGGCATGTTAGCCCTTTGGGCGGATCAAGCGGAGGCGACACCCGACCATGGCGGATATACAGACCATCGCGATCAGCCCTTTCGAGGGTCAGAAGCCCGGCACGTCCGGCCTGCGCAAACAGACGCGGGATTACATGGTGCCGCACTATCTCGAAGCCTTCGTGCAGTCGATCTTCGAGGGCGCGGGCGGTATGGCGGGCAAGACCCTCGTGCTGGGCGGGGATGGCCGCTTCTTCGGGCGCGAGGCGTCGGAGACGATTCTACGCATGGCGGCCGCCAACGGGGCGGCACGGGTGATCGTCGGCCAGGGGGCGATCCTTTCCACGCCGGCGGCCTCCCACATCATCCGGCTGCGGGGTGCCGATGGCGGGATCATCCTGTCCGCCTCCCACAATCCCGGCGGGCCGGACGGTGATTTCGGCGTGAAGTTCAACATCGCCAATGGCGGCCCCGCCCCCGAAAGCGTGACGGAGCGGATCTTCGAGCACACCAGGACGATCACGGAGTATCGCATCCTCGATGCCGCGGCGCCCGATCTCGACACGCCTGGCACCTATCGGCTGGGCGACATGGACGTGGAGGTGATCGACCCCGTCGCGGACTATGCCGACCTGATGGAACAACTCTTCGATTTCGACGCGATCCGGGGGCTGCTCTCGGGCGGGTTTCGCATCGTCTTCGACGCGATGCATGCCGTGACCGGGCCCTACGCGCGGGAAATCCTCGTCAACCGGCTCGGCGCGCCGGAAACATCCGTTCTGAACGCCATCCCCTCGCCCGATTTCGGCGGCGGCCATCCCGATCCGAACCCGGTCTGGGCAAAGGACCTGATGAACATCATGTTCGGCGACGATGCGCCGGATTTCGGCGCGGCCTCGGATGGAGACGGCGATCGCAACATGATCGTGGGGCGGGGGGTCTATGTCTCGCCCTCCGACAGTCTCGCCGTGCTCGCGGCGAATGCGGCGGCTGCGCCGGCCTATGCCGGCGGGCTTGCCGGGATCGCACGCTCCATGCCCACCTCACGCGCCGCCGACAGGGTGGCCGAAGCGCTCGATATTGGCATCTACGAAACGCCGACGGGCTGGAAATTCTTCGGCACGCTTCTCGATGCCGGGCTGGCGACGATCTGCGGGGAGGAATCGGCGGGCACGGGATCGGCCCATGTCCGGGAAAAGGACGGGCTCTGGGCCGTGCTCCTTTGGCTCAACATCATAGCCGAGCGGAAAACCGGAGTGGCGGAGATCCTGTCCGCGCATTGGTCGCGCTTTGGGCGCGACTACTATTCCAGGCACGATTACGAAGGCGTGGACAAGGCCGAGGCGGACGCGCTTATGGACGAACTCCGTGCATCCATCGCCACCCTTCCCGGCACGACGGCAGGGGGGCTGGCGGTGTCGAGCGCGGACGATTTTGCCTATACCGACCCGGTCGACGGGTCGGCCGCCGCGCACCAGGGCATCCGGCTGTTCTTCGAGACGGGGGAACGCGCCGTCCTGAGGCTGTCGGGCACGGGGACGGTCGGGGCCACGCTGCGGGTCTATCTGGAACGGTATGCCGCGCCGGGGGAGGACCACGGATCCGATGTGCAGGAAGCGTTGTCCGAGGTGACTGGCGCGGTTGAGGCACTCACGCGACTCAAGCATCGCTTCGGTCGCGACAGGCCCGACGTCATCACCTGAAAGGTCAAAGGGCGATCGGTTGCCCCGACCGCCCTTCGATTGCCATGCCCCGGATCAGATCGGGCCCGGCCATTGGATCGAGGAGTCCCGATCCCGCCATCGTCACGATACAGAATGCAACGACGGCCGAAATGGCGAAGCCGCCGCGCGAGGCGGCGGCTTGCCCGTGACGGGCTGTCAACACCATCGGATTACCGAACGGTCCACTGACCATCGAAGTCGTCGTCACCCATGTTCGACTTGTAATGGATGATCTCGGAGATCGAGAGATCCGCCGCCTCTGCCGGCGTCAGGCCAGCGGATGCTGCCAGTTGATCGACATTGGCGAAAGCCGGTGCTGCGGCAGCGGCGGTGACGGTTGCAAGAACGAGTGCTTTGATCTGCGTCTTCATGACAAGCTCCTTTCGTTGCTGTGTGAAAGGCCAACGAACAGTCCACTGCCTGGTTCAGTCACAGGGCCGTGAGGCCGCGGTTTTTCCTGACGAAGCGGGCCGGTGAAGGGGGATCGAATGCGATGGAAAACGGGCGCAAGAAAAGGGCGCGCCTCGATCGGCGCGCCTTTTTGGCTGCTGGCGGGAGCCAGGAGGGCGTCGTCAGCTTCCCAACGCGTCGACGACATGGCCGACGACCAGCGCCAGACCGGGATCGAGCTCGATGATTTCG
>JBMYPI010000018.1:0-21747 GCA_049600155.1 Rubricella sp. | reverse complement strand
CGGAGGACGTGGTGGTGGACGCCGAGGACGTGGCGGTGAAGGAAGAAGAGGAAGAGATGGAGACGGCTCCGCCTCCGGCGACGCCCCTCGGCTACATCCCGCGTCCGCCGCCGATGGCGCGCCGCGACGACGACGACGCCGAGCGCGCGGCGGCGGCCGAGACGGCGGAGTCGGCGTCGGCATCCGCGGCGTCGGCGGCGGCTCCGATGCCCTCGGGCGGCTTGTACGGCACGTAACTCTCGTGGATCTCCTGCCCGATTGCCTGGCCCGCGCTCGCGGCCGGTGTCGCGGGCGTGCCCTTCGCGAACTGGGGCACGCCCGGTGCGGGCCCGGGTGCCTTCCTGCGCGATCCCGTGATCCTCGAAGCCTGTTCCGACGCGCGGCTCTGCATCATCGTCCTGCCGGGCGCGGAAACGGTTTCCAACAGGCTCTTCACCGTGGGGCCGCGCCGCAATGCCCGGCTGAAGGGCGTGGGGGAACGGATGCGGCTTCTCTATCCCGATCTGCCGTTCGATACCTTCCGCACGACACGCGCGATGTTGCGCCAGGCCGCGCGCCAGGACGCCGATCATTTCGCGCTTCTCCGCCTGGAGATGCAGGAGGCCTGGATCGCCCGCATGGTCGAGCTCGTGGATGCGATCGCGGCGCCGACGATACTGCTCTGGCTCAGGCCGGAGGCGCCGGGGCTCGATGGCCCGACGCCCCTTGTCGATCCGGCGATGGTGGCGCGGGTGGAGGCCCACGCGGACGCGCTCGTTTCCGTCCCGTTGGACGGCGCGCAGCGCTTGCCGTCGCATGACGATCATGTCCGCATCGCCGCCGCGCTCAGCGGCACCGTTGCCGCGCTCCTTGCCGTCGATCCGCCCGATCCGCCGGGTGGGCCGGGCCTGCCGGAACTGAAAACGCCCCGCCGGTGGGGCGAGGCGTTCTGATCGCTTGCGATATGGCGCTCTGTCAGAGTTTGCCCTGAAGCTCCGGCACCGCCTCGAACAGGTCCGCGACGAGGCCGTAATCGGCGACCTGGAAGATCGGCGCCTCCTCGTCCTTGTTGATCGCGACGATGACCTTGCTGTCCTTCATGCCGGCAAGATGCTGGATCGCACCGGAGATGCCGACCGCGATGTAGAGTTCGGGCGCAACGACCTTACCCGTCTGCCCCACCTGCCAGTCGTTGGGCGCATAGCCCGAATCGACCGCCGCGCGCGAGGCGCCGATGGCTGCACCCAGCTTGTCGGCGAGACCTTCGATGATCTTGAAGTTCTCTTCCGAACCGATGCCGCGCCCGCCGGACACGACGATCTTGGCGGAGGTCAGTTCGGGGCGATCGCTCTCTTCCACCTTGTCCTCGACCCATTCCGACACGCCGGGATCGGCCGCAGCCGATCCGGTCTCGACGGACGCGGAGCCGCCCGTGGCGGTCGCATCGAAGGAGGCCGTCCGCACGGTCAGCACCTTCTTCGCATCGGCGGACTTGACCGTGGCGATGGCGTTGCCCGCGTAGATCGGGCGCTCGAACGTGTCGCCATCCACGATGCCCGAGACATCGGAGATCACCATCACATCCAGAAGGGCCGCGACGCGGGGCATCACGTTCTTCGCCGAGGCGGTGGAGGGCGCGACGATGTGGTCATAGTCACCTGCAATCCCGGCGATCAGCGCGGCAAGCGGTTCGGCAAGACCGTGGGCCAGCGCCCCGTCACTGACGGCGACGACCTTCGCGACGCCGTCGAACTTGGCCGCTTCCGATGCGGCAGCTGACGCATCGCCCGTCGCAACCAGTACCGTCACCTCACCCAGCGCCTTCGCTGCGGTGAGTGCCTTCGCGGTGGCATCGATCGCCAGCGCATCCCCGTTCGTTTCTGCAACCAGAAGCACGGCCATGTCAGATCACTCCCGCTTCGTTCTTGAGTTTCTCGACAAGCTCGTCGACCGAGGCGACCTTGACGCCCGCGGCCCGCTCCGCCGGTTCGCTCACCTTCGTGATCGACAGGCGCGGCGCGGTATCGACGCCGAAGTCGGCGGGCGTCTTGGTATCGAGCGGCTTCTTCTTCGCCTTCATGATGTTGGGCAGCGATGCGTAGCGCGGCTCGTTGAGGCGAAGATCGGCGGTGATGATCGCCGGGAGCTTCACCTTGATCGTCTGGAGCCCGCCATCGACCTCGCGGGTGACATTGGCGGCATCGCCCTCGATCACGACTTCGGAGGCGAAGGTTGCCTGGCTCCAGCCAAGAAGGGCGGAAAGCATCTGGCCCGTCGCGTTCATGTCGTTGTCGATGGCCTGCTTGCCCATCAGAACGATCCGCGGCTCTTCCTCGGCCACGACCTTCGCCAGGAGCTTGGCGACGGCCAGCGGCTCGATATCGTCGTGCACGTCCGACGCAGCCTCGATCAGGATGCCGCGATCGGCCCCCATGGCGAGCGCGGTGCGGATCGTCTCCTGCGCCTGCTTCACACCGATGGAGACGACGACGATCTCGCTCGCCACGCCCTTTTCCTTCAGGCGGATCGCCTCTTCCACGGCGATCTCGTCGAACGGGTTCATCGACATCTTCACGTTCGCCAGATCGACCCCGCTCTGATCCGCCTTCACGCGGACCTTCACGTTGTAGTCGATCACGCGTTTGACGGGCACAAGCACCTTCATCGGCGGTCTCTCCTTTTCCTCGCGCCGCGCGGGCGCGGCGTCCTCCCGGGCGTTGGTAAGGGTTTACTGCGCCGTTTCCCAGCAGGAATGCGGCATTTTCCCTTCGCGGGAGAGGTTTCCGCAAGCTTGATGTTTACGTCAAGGAGAACGCGGCGTCATCGCACCGGCCCCTTGCGGATCGTCCAGCCATGTTCCCCTTCGCGATCCTCCCGAGAGAGGATCTCGTGGCCTTCCTCGGCACAGAAATGGGGAATATCGACCACGGCGACGGGATCGGTGGTCATTATGCGAACGACCGCGCCTGGCCCATGGGCCTGCAACCGCTTACGCAGGCGCAGAACGGGCAGGGGGCAGATCAGCCCGCGGGCGTCGATTTCCTCGGCGATGTCCATCGGGCGCGATCTATCCTGCAAACTGCGCGTGGTCCACGTCGATGTGATGATCCGCCCCCGTGACGACACCGGCCAAACCGGCTAAATCCTGTAATGCAAAGGA
Organism: Rubricella sp.; assembly: GCA_049600155.1. GTDB lineage: Bacteria > Pseudomonadota > Alphaproteobacteria > Rhodobacterales > Rhodobacteraceae > Rubricella. The sequence goes on along the minus strand of JBMYPI010000018.1, from coordinate 18,608 downwards.
GCGCGCATGTTCGGAGCGGAAACCTTCCTCGATGCCTCGCTGGGGCTTGCCATGATGATCGCGCTGGCCGCGGGCATCATTTCCTTCCTGTCGCCCTGCGTGCTTCCGATCGTGCCGCCCTACCTCGCCTACATGGCGGGCTCGTCGATGGACGAGCTGCTCGATTCGGAGGAGCGCGCCGCACGCAGGCAGGCGACGCTCTCGGCGCTCTTCTTCGTTCTGGGCCTCTCGACCGTCTTCCTGCTCATGGGATCTGCGGCGTCGGCCTTCGGGCGCGCCATCCTGCAATGGCAGGGGGTATTCGCCCAGGTCGCGGGCGCGGTGGTGATGGTGTTCGGCCTGCATTTCCTCGGCATCCTGCGCATCCCCTTCCTCTATCGCGAGGCACGGTTCGACGCGAAGACGGGTGGCAGCGCCGGGGGTGCCTATATCCTCGGGCTGGCCTTCGCTTTCGGCTGGACGCCGTGCATCGGGCCGATCCTCGGCATGATCCTGTCCATCGCCGCGCAGGGGGACAGCCCGGGCCAGGGGGCGGCACTCCTCGCCGTCTATGCGGCGGGGCTCGGGATTCCGTTCATCCTCGCGGCCTTCTTCATCGTCCCCTTCACCCGCTTCATGGCGCGCTTTCGCCAGCATATGGGCATGGTCGAACGGATCATGGGCCTGATGCTCTGGACGATCGGCCTGATGATGGTGACCGGCGCGTTCTCCGATTTCTCCTTCTGGCTTCTGGAGACGTTCCCGGCACTCGCGCTTCTGGGCTGATCGCGCCTTCCCTTCGCCGCCTTTGCGCCGTTAGATCGGGCCCATGGCAGGGCATGGCAGCGTCACGCGGCGAAAGGTCTTCTTCATCCCCGGATTCGATCCGCTGGGCGCGCGCCGCTATCGCGAGCTCTACCGAAAGCAGGGGGCGGCCCAGGCCGCTGTCAGCGGATACGACCTGCACATGGAGGCCGTGCCCGGCGGTGGCCGCTACCGCTGGCGCGCCACGATGGACGGCGCGAGCACTGCCGAGATCGAATTCCTCGAATGGGCCGATCTGGTCAGGGACGCAATGGCCGTTCCGATCCCGGTCTCCTATCAGCAACTGGCGCGGACGCTCTGGCTCTACCTTCGGTCCGGCGCGCTGCGGGCGCTGATCCGGTTGCGATATGTCCCGATGCTGATCGCCCTCTATCCTGCGGTTGCGCTGATGGCCTACCTCGTCATCTGCGGCTTGGCTGCATGGGCGGTGGTGGCCGTCGCGGGCGCGCTTGGTCTGCCAGGGCCCCTCGCGCTTGCCATCGGTGCGGCTGCCTTCGCGGGTCTCATGATCCTCCTGCGGCGGAGGGACAACAGGCTCTATGCCTACTACCTGATGGCGGACTACGCCTTCGCCGCGCGGGAGGGTGGGCGCATGCCCGATCCGCTCGTGCACCGCGTGGCGGAGTTCACCGCACGGGTCGATGAGGCGCTCGGCGAGGACTGGGACGAGGTTCTGATCGTCGGGCATTCCTCCGGTGCGCAACTCGGCGTCCATGTCGCCGCCCGGGCGCAGCGGCCCGCGAACGGACCCGCCTTCTCCCTTCTCACGCTGGGCCAGGTCATCCCCATGGTGAGCTTCCTGCCGACGGCCGACGACCTTCGCACCGACCTGGCGCGGGCGGCAGCGCGCACCGACCTCTACTGGCTGGATGTCAGCGCGCCATCGGACGGCGCCTGTTTCGCGCTTGCTGATCCCGTGGACGTGACGGGCGTGGCGCCGGACGCGAAGGTCAACCCGACCGTGATCTCCGCGAAATTCTCCCGCACTCTGTCGGACCGCCAGCAGAAGGAGCTGCACCGGCGTTACTTCACCAAGCATGTGCAATACCTGCGCGCCTTCGAGCGGGTCGAGGATTACGACTACTTCGCCATCACGGCGGGTCCCATGAGCCTTCGGGAGCGGTTCGGGCACCGAACCTCCTCCGCTTCGGCGATCCACGACCGGTACGCGCCGTGATCCCGCCCAAGCCCCCCTCCCGCCCCGACGATGCGGGGCTGATCGAACGCATCCGCCGCTTTCGTGGTGATGTTTTCGCAAGCCAGCCCGCGAGGCTCTATCGCGCCTGGATGGCGGAGCAACGCACGCCCTTCTACCGCTCATTTCTCGTCAACGATCCCGCGCTGGTGCGCGAGGTTCTGCAGGATCGCTCCGGCGCCTTTCCCAAGAGCATCCTCCTGCGCGGGGCGCTCAAGCCGCTGCTCGGCCGGTCGGTCTTCGTCACCAACGGTGCGGAGTGGGAGCGCCAGAGGCGGATCATCGATCCGGCCTTCGAGGGCGGCAGGCTGAAGGAGACCTTTCCGGCGATCCACGCCGCCGCGGAAAGCTTCACGGCGCGTCTCGACGCGGGAAGCGTGGAGATCGAGGAACATGCCTCCCGCTTCGCCGCCGACGCGATCTTCCGCGCGCTGTTCTCTCGCCCGATCGGGGAGGACGAGGCCGATCGCACCTATCGCGCATTCCGTGCCTTCCAGCGCAGCCAGCCGATACTCTCCCTCCTCGACATCGCCCGGGCGCCGCTCTGGCTGCCGCGCCCGGGCCGAAGAGCCCGCAGGGAGGCGGAGGCGATCCGCGCGCTCATTGGTTCTCTCGTCGATAGCCGCAGGCAGGAGATCGCCGCCCGGTCCGCGCCGGACGATCTCGCGACCCGGATCATGTCCACGCCCGATCCCGAAACGGGAGCGGTCTTCACGCGGGAGGAGATGGTCGATCAGGTCGCCATCTTCTTCCTGGCGGGTCACGAGACATCCGCCAGCACGCTGTCCTGGGCGTTGTGGCTCCTCGCTGCCCATCCGGAGGTCCAGTCCATCTGCGCGGCGGAGGCGGGACGCCTTCCCGAAACGGTAACCATGCCCGACCTCGCCCGCCTGCCGACGATCCGGGACGTGGTGCAGGAAACGCTGCGCCTCTATCCGCCGGTACCGATGCTCCTGCGGGAGGCGGCGGTGGAGCGAACCTGGCGCAAACGCCGGGTGCCGAAAGGCTCGATGGTCATCGTCTCCCCCTGGCACCTGCACCGGCACGAACGGATATGGCCCGATCCCGACGCGTTTCGCCCCGCGCGCTGGCGCGATCCCGATCAGGACGACCCCCGGCGCACCGCCTTCATTCCCTTCAGCGCGGGCCCCCGGATCTGCCCCGGCGCCGGTTTCGCCCAGGTGGAGATCGCGCTCGCGCTCGCGCATGTCCTGCGGCGCTTCTCGCTTGCGATCGACCCGGCGCATATGCCGGTCCCGGTCGCGCATCTCACGGTCAGGGCGCGGGATGGAATATACCTCACGCTCGCCCGGCGAGACTGATCGTCCGCATTCCACGGTTCTCGGAATATGCCCGCCGGAGGCGTCGCCGCATGCGCCGGGATCCGATGATCCTCACCCGTCCTGGCAGGCTGCCGCCTCTGCGGCCTTTGCGGCTGCCTTCGCGGCGGCATTGCCATGGGCCGTGATCGCGTCGTTCAGCGCGAGGCGAGCTTCCCGCAGGGCCAGCCGGGTCCGTTCCACGAGGCCACGATCGGGCGGAACGGCATCGCAGGCATCCTTGTGGGCCTTGTATGCCTTGTCGTACTTGCCCCGTTTCTCCTCCAGCTTCTGCCATTTCTGGAACTCGTAGGCTGCCGCTGCGTCCGCGGCGGCCTCCTTGGCTGCACACTTCCCCCCGCGCGCGAGGCTCTTTTCCTCCGCGGTTCGAAACACGGCTGCGTAGTCTTCCATTGGCCTGTCTCCCGTCTTGAGCCGGCTCCAGACTATCAGCGCAAACCGGCCTCGGCGATCACCGCGTCGATCTCCTCGTCGAGGAGCCGCGCTTCCGCTTCTCCCTTGATGGGGACCCGCCCGGCCTCCAGCAGAAGCGGTGCGGAGAGCGGCGTGACATGGGGCGCGCGGACATGCACCACACGCCCCCCGATCCGCGTGAGCATCTCCTCGATCCGGTCGAAATCGACGAGCCCGCGCATCGCCTCGTCCCGCGTGACCCGCAGCATCAGGTGACCGGGGTCGTATTTCCTGAGCGTGTCGTAGAGAATGTCGGTCGAGAAGGTCGCCTGCCTGCCCGATTTCCGCTGGCCGGGGAGGTTCTGTTCGATCAGCCCGGCGACGCGGGCGGGAATGCGGAAGGTTCGCTTCATGACCGCGTTCTCCGCAAGCCATGTATCGAGCCCCTCGCGCAACCCCTCCGCCGTGACGAGGGCGCCCGGATCCTCCACCGGCTCCAGCCCCCAGATCAGGACGGCATAGTCGTTGGCCACGAAACCGAGCGGCGCCAGACCCGCCTCCTCCATCCGCTTGGTGACGAGCAGGGCGAGCGTCTGGTGGGCGTTGCGCCCGGCGAAGCCATAGATGCAGGTGTGCCAGCGATCCCCGCGCAGGAAGGTTTCCACCAGAAGTCCGTCGCGCGGGGGCAGGCGGCTGATGCGCTCCTGCGTCGCGAGCCAGTCCTGCACCGGCGCGGGCAGGCGCTGCCAGCGGCGTTTGTCGTCGAGGTCTTCCAGAACCCGGTGGGCGAGCCGGGTGGACATGGCGAGTTTCGTCCCCCCGAAGACGGCGATCCTGGGTTGCTGGCCGCGTGACGCACTGACCTGAACCGTCATCTCCCGAAGGCCCTCATAGGTCACGACCTGCCCGCCGATCAGGAAGGTGTCGCCCTGCACAAGGGTCGAGGCGAAGCTTTCCTCGATCTCACCGAGCGGCCGCCCTCCCGCGCCCCGCCAGCGCACCTTGAGCGTTTCCGTGGCGACGATGGTGCCGACATTCATCCGCAGGGCCCGCGCCCGGCGCGGATCGCGCAGCCGCCAGAGCCCGTCCCCGCCGCGCACCAGCCGCTGGAACCGGTCATAGGCGCGGAGCGCATACCCTCCCGTCGCGCAATACTCCATGCAGTCGTCGAAATCCGCGCGGGCCAGGTCGGCGTAGGGGCCGACCTGGCGGACCTCGTCATAGAGCCTTTCCGCGTCGAATGGGCCCGCGCAGGCGGTCAAAAGGATATGCTGGCACAACACATCGAGGGGCCCGACCGGCCGGGGATCGCCGTCGAGATCGTGTTCCCGCACGGCATCGAGCGCCGTCTGGCATTCGATCACCTCGAACCGGTTCGCGGGCACGATCAATGCCTTGGAAGGGGCGTTGTAGCGATGGTTCGCGCGGCCGATCCGCTGGACGAGGCGCTTGATGTTCTTGGGCGCGCCCACCTGGATCACCAGGTCCACGTCGCCCCAGTCGATGCCGAGATCGAGCGATCCGGTGGCGACGACCGCCCTCAGCGCCCCCTCGGCCATCGCGGCCTCCACCCTTTCCCGCGCCTCGCGGGAAAGGGACCCGTGATGAAGCCCTATCGGCAGCGCCTCCTCGTTTTCCGCCCAAAGCGCCTGGAAGAACAGTTCCGCCTGCGCGCGGGTGTTGATGAAGACGATGGTGGTGCGGTGGGCGCGGATCGCCTCCATCACGTCGCGTGCCGCATGCCGCCCGCCCTGGCCGGCCCAGGGCGGTTCCAGCACCGTTTCCATCATCGCGATATCGGGGGGTGGCCCCGGATCGGCCTCGACAATGCGGGTATCGGGGCAGAGGAACCGGCCCAGTTCCACGGGATTCGCGACCGTCGCCGAAAGGCCGGTCAGCCGCAGGTCGGGCGCGAGCGCCTGCAATCGCGACAGGCACAGGGCGAGTTGATCACCCCGTTTCGATTCCGCGAGCGCATGGATCTCGTCCACGACCACCCGTTTCAGACCGCCGAAAATGCGCGGCGCCTCTTCGTAGCTGAGCATGAGCGCGAGGCTCTCGGGCGTGGTCAGCAGGATCTCCGGCGGATCGACCCTCTGGCGGGCGCGGGCGGCGGGCCGGGTGTCCCCGGTGCGATCCTCCACCCGGATCGGGAGGCCCATCTCCGCCACGGGTCTGGAGAGGTTGCGCCGGATATCGGCGGCGAGCGCCTTCAGCGGCGAGACGTAGAGCGTATGCAGGCCGCGCGCGGGCCGCTCGGCCAGATCGACGAGGCTCGGCAGGAACCCGGCAAGCGTCTTTCCTCCGCCTGTCGGCGCGATCAGGAGTGTGGCGCGCGCCTCGCTTTCGAGGAGGGCGATCTGGTGGGGATGCGGCTCCCATCCACGGGCCGCGAACCACTCGCCGATGCGGGGGGGAAGGGCTGTCATGCTCTCAGGTTATAGGCCCGATGGCGGCGAAGGGCAGGGGTCAGGCCGGGCGCAGCGCCCGGATCGTCTCGATCAGCACGGCGGCGAGTTCCCTGTCCACACCGGCGGGGGCGGCGTCGAGTGCCGCGGCGACGTCCTTGGCGAGGATGCCGATCGTGTTGTCCGGCATGTAGCCGTCCCGTGCGAATTCGATCCGGTCGAAGCCGGATCCGAACCAGGTCTGGCCCGAACTGTCGTGCATGAGCGCAAGGAGCCTGTCGCGGTCGAGGCCATGGGCGGCGGCCCAGTCGAGCGCGGTGCGAGTGGCGGCGACGGAAGAAGCCGCGACGAGGTTGTTGAGCACCTTCGCCGTCATCCCCGCGCCCAACCCGCCCATCCGGTGTGTCCTCGCCCCCATCGCATCGAGCAAGGGCAGAAGCGGCGCGATGTCGGCATCCGCCCCACCGACCATGAAGGTGAGGCTGCCCGCGTCGGCGGCGACCTGCGCGCCGGACATGGGTGCATCGACGAGCGTGATTTCGCCTGCGACCCGCGTGCGAAGGTCGGCCACATATCGCGGCGACAGCGTGGAACAGATCACGAGATGCGTGAGTGCCGGCGCCTGCGAGAGGAGCGCCTGATCGTCGAACAGGAGGGCGTCGGTCTCCGCCGCATCTCGGACGACGGTGAACAGGATCTCGAGTCCGTCGCCGAAGGCGTCGACCGTGTCCACCATGAAGGGCGCATCGAGCGGCCTGATATCGAACCCGCGTACCGGAAAACCGGCACGGTGGAGCGACCGGGCCATTCCCATCCCCATCCGGCCGCAGCCGGCGATGCCGATGGTCAAAGCGTGTCCTCTGCGTCGGCCACGAAGAGGTTTGACCACGCCTGATCGAGAAGGCGACGGCTCATATGCGGCTGGGCGCCTTCATAGATGCAGATGGAGGACATCTGGTCGATCAGGAAGGGCGCATGGAAGGAGGCATAGGGCGCGCCTTCCTTCGGATAGAGATCGCGAAGCATGTAGGCGATCACGTCCTCGTCGGGTTTCATTCCGTAATCCTGGGCGGTCCGCACGAAGATCTTGAGGAAATCCCGCTGGCTCGGCCCGTCGATCTGGATCTTGTAGTAGATCCGGCGCAGGGCCGCGCCGTCGAACAGACTCTTGGGCGCGAAGTTCGTGGAGAAGATCACGAGCGTGTCGAAGGGAACGGTGAATTTCTGGCCGGATTGCAGGGCCAGAAGATCGAAACGCTGTTCGATGGGAACGATCCAGCGGTTCATGAGCGCCTGTGCCGATTCCCGCTGGCGTCCGAGATCGTCCACGATGAAGAGCCCGCCTGTCGCCTTCAACTGGAGCGGCGCGGTGTAGGTGCGCGATGTCGGGTTGAAGTTGAGATCGAGCATGTCCAGCGTCAATTCGCCGCCGGTTATGACGGTCGGCCTCCGGCAACGCACGAACCTGCTGTCGTAGGGCACGACGCGCCGAAGTCCGGAGGCCGCGCTTTCCTCCTGCTCCAGCGCGCGATGCACGATCGGGTCGAAGACGGAGACGATCTGCCCGTCGAGTTCCATCACGCGGGGAATGAAGACGTGATCGTGGATCGCGTCGCGGATAGCCTGGGAGAGCGCCGATTTGCCGTTCCCCGGCGGGCCGTAGAGCAGGATGGAACGCCCCGAGTTCACCGCCGGGCCGAGCTGGTCGATCAGGCCGTCCTTGAGAACGAGATGGCTTGAAGCGTCCTCCAGTGCATCGCGGGTGATGGCGGCGCGGCGGATGGACTGCCGCTTTGCCTGATCGGCGAAACTGCGCAGGGAGACCGGGAATGCCCCGTAGTATTCCGATTGCGCAAGCGCATCGAGGGCGCGCGCCCGACCGCTATCGGTGAGCTGGTAGCGCATTTCCGCCGCTGCCGAGGCACCGCGGTTGCCGAGAGTCTCGATCATCGAGTCCGCACGCATGATATCGATGAGCGCGTCGATCACCGGCGGTACGACATGGGCCGCGCGCGCCATCTGGGTGATCGTCTCGACGCCGGTCCGGAAGATCGTCTTCAGAAGGATGTCCCGCAGGACGGTCCTCTCCACCCCTGTTTCCTCCAGCTTGACGGGTGCTCGGGGTGCTTCGACGGCAGGCGGCGAAACCTGGTCATGGGCGGTCATCGTCAGATCCTCCCGATCAATGAGAGCGCGAGATACAGGATCAGGCCCAGCGAGATGGCGATGCCATACGGGAAATGCTTCTTCTCGGTGAAGCTTCTCCAGTGCCCGGCCCGCGCCTGGACGTAGACGGAGGCCTGCGCCCGTCGATGGACGAGAAGCGCAACCACCCCGGTTATCCCGACGATCAGGAGGAACGGAAACCACCCCTCCAGCTCCGGCGGGATGAAGAGGGCCGCCGCGGCGAAGAGCTTCGCGTCGCCCCCGCCGATATGGCCCATCGCGTTGAGGATGAAGGTGATCACCAGAACGCCGAAGGCGATGCCGAGGCGCATCCCGATCTCCGACCAGCCGAACAGAAAGGGCGCTGTCACCACGAAGATCCCGATCAGGATCAGCGATGCGATGTTGGGGATGCGCATGTCCTTGAGATCGGTATAGGTCGCATAGAGCATCGGCGCCGCGACGAGGACGAGATGGATGGCCACCGGGTTCATCCGCTCAAAGCTCCACGATCGCTTCGAGTGCCGCGAGCTTGTCGGCCGCTGCCGGGAAATGGCGCGGATGGGCATCGACCGCCGCGCGCAGAAGCCCCTTGGCGATGTCCACCTCGTTCTGGCGCAGGGCGACCAGCGCGAGATTGTGGAAGAGCTGGGCGCGCTCCGTCTCGGTCATCGGGATGACGGGCAGGGTGAAATTGCCCTGGAGCCCGCGCGCGATGGTGAGGTTGTTCTTGGGCTCGAACGAGTCGGGATCGAGGATGATCGCCTCACGGAAGGTGCCGATCGCCCCGTCCAGATCGCCCCGCGACATCCGCGAAACCCCCCAGTTGTTGAGAACCCCGGCGGGATCGGTTGCGAGTTGCCGGGCCCGGCCGTAGTAGCGATCCGCATCCGCCCAGCGCTCGAAATGATCGGCCACGACGGCGTTGAGCAGGTTGTAGCGGAAGCTTTCCGCCTGTTCCGGCACCAGCGCGAGCTGCGTCGCCGCATCGTCGAACTGGTTTTCCCGCACGAGGACCACGGCGTAATTCAGACGGTCGTCCTCGGTCGCCTCGCCCTCTTCATTGATCGCTTCGTAGACCAGCATCGCCTGCCGGTTCCGCCCGGCGCGGGCCAGCGATTGTGCATAACCGCGCCGCAGGTCGACCCGTCCCGGTTCGCGCCCGAGTGCGGCTTCGAAATACTCGATGGCGTCTTCCGGATCGGAGACGGTCAGCATCAGCTGTGTGAGATTGGTCTCATCCACGACGTCGAGTGCCTCGAGCCCGAGAACCTCGTCACGCGCGGCCTGTTCGTCGCAGGCGGTGAGCGCCAGCCCCGCCGCGATGGCGATCGCGATCGCCCTTGTCCTGATATGCTTCACTGCTCTGAAGCCCCCGTTTCTTCGTTCGGTATGTCGAGAAAATACCGTCCTTGCCCGAGCCTAACCAGCGCATATTCACCGTCGATCGATGCGGGCGGCAGTTCGTCGGCCCGCGCCTGTCGCACCGTTTCCAGATTCTGCCGCAGCATCTCGGAACGTCCGCTGTCGAGGGCGACGGCCATGTGGAAAGCCTGCTCCGCTTCGGGCAACTTGCCGCGCTCCTCGAGGACGACACCGAGATTGTTCCATCCGGCCACCATCGAGGGATCCATGTCGAGAGCCTGCCGCAGGATATGCTCCGCCTGGTTGAGCCGGCCCAGACGGGCGTTCGCCGAACCAAGCCCGAGAAGCACATCGGCGGTGACACCGTTCACGCTCAGCGCCCGGCGATAGCTGCGCAGGGCGATCTCGTATTCGCCATTCGCCATCATCGCGTTGCCTGCGGCGAGAGGATCCTCGGCACGCAGGACATCGACGGCTAGGGGCCGATCCACCCTTGGCCCGAAACCCGCATCGACGGGTTCGCACCCGCCCGCGAGCGCGGCGGCCAGCACCAGACCTGCGCTGACCCCCGCCCGTTTCATCCCAGCGTCTGTGAGATCGCGTAGACGGAAGGGCCGACGAGGATGATCAAGAGCGGCGGCACCGTGAACATCATCGTGCCGAGCGTCAGCTTGGTCGGCAGCGTGTTCGCCTTTTCCTCGGCCCGCATCACGCGCTTGTCCCGCATCTCCGCGGAGTAGACCCGCAGAGCGGATGCGATCGATGTACCGAAGCTGGCGGACTGGATCAGAACCGTCACGAAGGAAGACACGTCGGTGACGCCGCAGCGCTCCGAGAAATCCCGAAGGACGCTGACCCGGTCCTTGCCGGCGCGCAACTCGTTGGCGACGATCTCGAACTCCTCCGCGAGAACGGGGTAGCCGTTCTGGATCTCCTTCGCCACGCGGAGGATCGCCTGGTCAAGGGACTGGCCGGCCTCGATGCAGACCAGCATCATGTCGAGCGAGTCGGGGAAGGCGCGGGTGATCTCGTCCTTGCGTTCCTGCACGCGCCGGTTGACCCAGTAATTCGGCAGGATGTAGGCGACTGCGCCGGGGCCGAGAACGATCCCGATCGTGTTCGCGATCCCGCCTCCCTGACCGCCCATGAAATATCCCAGAACCCCCAGCGCCAGGCCGACAAGGGCGAAGACGACCCGGATGAAGTGAAAGGTCGAAACCGCGGTCTTCCCGCGATAGCCAGCCTGGATGAGCTTCAGCCGCGCCGCGCCGTATTCCGACTCGTCCTGCGGTTCGAGATAATTGGCCAGCGCATCGAGGCCGAAACCGCCCGAGTCCCCACGCAGCTTCAGTTCCTCGGATCGGTTCCGGCCATCCTCGGTGTTGGGTTTCGCGACGGCGGTCTGATTGCCGCCCGTGAGCCGGTCGAGCGGATCCGCTGTCCGGCGCAGAAGGATGGGCGCGGTTCCCGCGATCATCACGATGCCGAGTGCGCCGAGCACGTAGATGGGCCCCATCGGACCGAGCGCCGCGACGAGCACCGTGTTCAGCTGACTGAAGAAGCCGATGATTCCGTCGAGCATGATCTAGACCTTGATATTGACCATCTTGCGCATGAACAGGACGTTCACGGCCAGCAGAACGCCGACGACGATCGCCGCCGGCATGAAGGCCGGTGTGTCCTGCACGTCGACATAGTAGTCGGGATCGACGAGGTTGATCACGACCATCGCTCCGAGCGGGAAGACCGACAGGAACCAGCCCGACCAGCGCGCCTCCGCCGTGATCGCCGCGACCCGGCGGAACAGCTTGAACCGCGCCCGGATGACGGCGGCGAGACCGTCCAGAACCTCGGCGAGGTTACCACCCGATTGCGCCTGGATCGAGACCGCCACCGCGAGGAAGCGCAGATCCTGAACCTCGATACGTTCGGCCAGCTTCTGCAACGACTCGGTGATGTCCATCCCGTAGGTCGCTTCATCGGCGATGATCCCGAATTCCGTGCCGAGGGGATCGGGCATCTCCTGTGCGACGATGGCGATGGAGCTCGAGAAGGGATGGCCGACCTTCAGCGACCGCACGATCAGTTCCACGGCGTCGGGCAACTGCTCCTCGAACAGCTTGAGGCGTGATTTCGCCTTGTTGTTGAGCCAGAGATAGACAGCGCCGTAGCCGATCAGCACCGAGACGAGGATGCGGATCACGAGGGTCGCCTCGGTGAAAAGCGTCAGCAGCACGAAGGTCACGACCCCCATGGCGCAGATCACCAGGATGATGGCCGTCGGGCTGAAGGCGATGTTGGCCTGCGCTGCCCGGTCATAGAGCGGCGACAGGATCGGTATTCCCTGCTTGCCCCGGTGCCGGTCGCGCTCCTGCCGCAGCGTTTCGAGCACTTCCTCGGGATCTTCCCCCTTCTCGAGCAGTTCCAGTCGGCGGTTGACCTTCGATTCGAGGCGGACGCGCGAGCCGAAGATCGCGAGATAGAGGCCTTCGACCAGGGCCAGCACCCCGACGAAGACGATCGCGTATACGAGTGGTTCGAAGCTCATCGGCGCTGTCCCTAGTTTGTCCGAACCGGCGTGTAGATGGAGTTGGGCAGTTCATAGCCCCATTGCTTGAACCGCTCCGAGAAATGGGAGCGCAGCCCCGTTCCTGTGAAGTGGCCGAAGATCTTGCCGCCTTCGCCGATACCGGTGCGCTGGAACTTGAAGATCTCCTGCATCTGGATGATCTCGCCTTCCATGCCCGTGATCTCGGTTATCGAAAGCATCCTGCGCGAACCGTCCTGAAGGCGGCTGACCTGCACAACGAGGTTCACGGCCGAGGCGATCTGCGCGCGGGACGCGACCATCGGCATCTCCACGCCGGACATCGCGATCATGTTTTCCAGTCGGCTCATCGCGTCGCGCGCGGAGTTCGCGTGGATCGTGGTCATGGAACCGTCATGGCCGGTGTTCATGGCCTGCAGCATGTCGATGACCTCGTTGCCGCGTGTCTCGCCGACGATGATGCGATCGGGCCGCATCCGCAACGCGTTGCGCAACAGGTCCCGTTGGCTCACCTCGCCGCGGCCTTCCACGTTGGGCGGGCGGCTTTCCATCCGGCCGATATGGATCTGCTGGAGCTGGAGTTCGGCCGTATCCTCGATCGTCACGATCCGTTCGGAATTGTCGATGAAGGAGGAGAGCGCGTTCAGCGTCGTCGTCTTGCCCGAACCGGTGCCGCCCGAAACGATCACGTTGAGGCGCGAGGCGACGGCGGCCTGCAGATAGGCCGCCATTTCCTCGGTGAAGGCGCCGAAATCGATCAACTCGTCGATCGAAAGCTTGTCCTTGGAGAATTTCCGGATCGAGACCAGCGCGCCGTCGACCGCACAGGGCGGGACCAGCGCGTTGAAGCGCGAACCGTCCTTGAGACGGGCGTCGACGTAGGGATTGGATTCGTCAACGCGGCGGCCCACCGCGGAAACGATCTTGTCGATCACGCGCAAGAGGTGCTTGTCGTCGCGGAAGACCGTGGGCGTGAGCTGCAATTTGCCCCGCCGTTCCACGAAGACCTGCTTGGGTCCGTTGACGAGAATATCCGAAACCGTCGGATCGCGCAGAAGCGGCTCCAGCGGCCCGAGACCGGTGACCTCGTCGTAGAGATCGGAGTTCAGCGTCTCCATTTCTGCGTTGTTGAGCACGACGCCCATATCGCGGAGCCCCTCACGGGCGATCACGTTGATTTCACGCCGCAATTCCGCCTCGGGAACACGATCGAGAACGGCGAGGTTGAGGGTTTCGAGAAGGCGCTGGTGAAGATCGAGCCGGATCTCGAGCAGCCGATGACGCCGCTTCTCGTCGCGTTCGCGTTCCGCCACGTCGGCGGGATTGCCCGCCGTCTGCGCCATGCGCACCAGTCTCTCGCGCGGCTGCTCGATAGAAGGGGTGTCGGGGACCGGCCGGGGAGCCGGTGCCGGCTCCGGTGTGGCTGGACGCGCCTCCTGAACGGGCCTGGGCTTTTCGATCTGGGGCGACGGCTGTTGCGGCGCGGCCTTGCCGCCCGGGCGCTGGTATCGCGAAAACATCCTCGCCTCCTCCTTTCGTGCTCAGGTCAGATCTGTTCGGTCGTCCTGTTCTCGATCAGGGACAGGAGCTCTTCCGCCGACTTCCGGATTTCCTTGCGGAGGGGGTTGCGAGCCGCGGCCTCGGCCAGCGGCGCCCCGTGATCGCAAGCATCGGCGACGGCCTGTCCCCCATCGGGAAGAGCGATATTCAACTCCACGCCAAGCGTTTCCGCCAACCTTTTCATGCGGCTCTTTCGACCGCTGAGGTCGAATCCGGTCGGCACCCTGTTGACGATATACTGGATTTTCTCGAAAGGCAGGTCTTCCGCCTTCAGCGCCCGGAGAAAACGCAGCATGTTGTCGGCGCAGCGCATGTCGAGTTCCATCAACACGAGATAGGTGTCGGCGCGGCGCAGGAGCACGTCGGACCAGCTGCACAGCGCGGTCGGCATATCCACGATGACGTAATCATAGGATTGCATCGCGACTTCCAGCAGCCGCTCGACGGTGTCGCGTTCGACGAACTCCAGCGGCAGCGCTTCGGGCGGCGCGGTCAGAACGTCGAGTTTTCCCTTGTAAGGCTGGATCGCCTGTTCGAGCGCCTCGCCATCGAGGTTCTCGGGGGCCGAAAGAAGTTCGAAAACGGAATCGCGGCGCTGCAGTTCGAGGAAGGTCGAGGCCGTGCCGTACTGGATGTCGAGGTCGATCAGGAGAATGCGCTTGTCCTTCTTCCGGAGGATCTGGACCATCTCCCACGCGAAGTTGACCGCGAATGTGGTGGAGCCGACGCCGCCAGCGACCCCGTAGATCGGGATGACGATGCCGGATCTGTCGGAGCCGCCGCCGCCCGTCTGCGGCGCGGCGGGGCGCGACACGGCCTTTCGGCGGATCTGCGTGACCGTCTCGGAGAAGACGCCCTCGGGCAGCGGGTAGGGCGAGAACTCATCGGCGCCCGCGCGCATCAGGGCGTGAAGCCCGCGTGCCGAAAGCTCGTCCACGACAAGAAGGACCGACAGCCCCCGGGCCTTGGCGGCCTGGATCGCGCCGGTGAAGGGAGCAAGATCCGCCTCGTCTTCCTGGCTGACGGCGACGACGACGAATTCCGTGACTTCGGGGTCGGCCCGGCCGATCAGATCGGTGGCCTTGGCGAGGTCCAGCGCCTGCCAGCCATCCCCGAATTCCGCATCGAGATCCTCGCCGAGAAGCTCGAAGTCCTCGCCGACGGCCCAGACAACAAGCGCCTCGGCCTGCGGAGCCTGAGCGCGCTTCAACAGGGCCATTGGTCGCCCGTCTTGCAATCTGTCATGGCAAAGCCCCCAAAAACACCTGCCTTCCGCCCGCACGGCGGGCCGGCTCAAACCCCCGTCCCCTGTATGCCGCACGGGCGATACACCGCGCAAGCGGCAGATCGCCCGATGGTTGCAGGCGCCGCGTTACTCGATCGCGCCGGGTGCGCTCGACGCTTCGGTGACCGAACTGCTGTCGGCGACTTCCGCACCCACATAGGCATTGTAGATCTCGACGGCCCGCCGGCCATCGAATCCGTAACCCGCGAAGGTCGAATCGATACCCGCCACCCGGGTTTCCGCGCGGCGGTTGCGCCTCTCGGGCGCCGCCGTATCGACGATCGGCTGCGTCTCGCCGAAGCTGACCACCGCGAAGAGCCGTTCCTCGCTGATCCCCTGGCCGACGAGGTAGGCTACCGCCGCCGAAGCGCGCTGCAGTCCGAGCCGTTCATTGTATCCTTCGGTTCCGACCAGGTCCGTATGCCCTTCGATCTCGAAGGCCGCGGCGGGATTGGCGCGCAGGAACGCGGCCTGTTCGTCGAGGATCCGCCGCGCGTTCGCATCCAGAAGCGCGCTGTTGAAGGCGAAATTGACGGTCGTGGGCGTCGTGCGTTCGAATTCCTCGGCCAGATCGCGCAGGAACCTGTCCCCGTTCAGGGAGGCGAGCTGCGCGATCCGGTTCTGGGCGTTCGCGACACCGAAGGAGTCGATCGTCGCCTCGCTGCCGAGTTCATCGGTGGAACAGGCCGCGAGCGCCGCGGTGACGGCGATGGCGGCGGTCGCCGCCCGCATCTTATTCCAGAACATAGCCGTAGCCCCCCTCGAAGTCCTGTTCTGCGATCTGCGCGACATCCGGCTGGCCGGTGACCTGGCCAAACAGGAAGAGTTCGCGCTCGTTGGGAATGCGCACCCGATCGGTCGGCAGGGAAAGCCGGTTCCCGTCGGTCTCGGACACCAGATGCGGCGTGACGATCACGACGAGCTCCGTCTGGTCGCGCTGGAAGGAGGCGGACCGGAACAGCGCACCCAGGATCGGAACGTCGCTGATCCACGGGATGCCACCGATCGAATCGTTGAAATCATCCTGGATCAGCCCCGCGATGGCGAAGCTGGCGCCATCCCGCAGTTCGATCACCGTTTCGGTCCGCCGCGAGGAGAAGGCGTTGATCTCGAACCCGTTGGCGATGACGGAGATGGTCGTGTCGATCGCCGAGACCGAGGTGTTGAGCCGCAGGTTGATGAGGTCTTCGTTGACGACGGTCGGCGTGAAGATCAGTTCGACGCCGAAGGGCCGGAATTCGACCTGCACCGCGCCATCCTCGTCCACGACCGGAACGGGATACTCGCCACCGGCGAGGAAGCGCGCCCGCTCGCCCGACAGCGCGACGATGTTCGGCTCCGCCAGCGTGCGAACCATGCCCTGTGTTTCAAGTGCTTCGAGCAGGAGGTCGATGGCGAGGTTGCCCGACTGGAAGCCGAGGAGGAAGGCCCCGGCCTGCCCCGGGGAAAGCTCGACATTCGTCGCCGGGTCGCCGTCGTAGAGGTTGATCAGGTTGTCGCCCGTCGACAGCGTTCTGGTTCCGGCGACACCGCCGAAGTTGCCGTCCACGAAACTTGTCGCGATCGATGAGCCCAGTTCGCGCGCAACGGAGCGTTGCATCTCCGCGAAGCGCACTTCGAGCAGCACCTGCTGCGACCCGCCGACCGTGAGGAGGTTGGTCACGGCTTCGGGGGCGTAGCGTTCGGCAAGGTCGAGCGCGCTCTGAACGGCGGTCGCGCCGGAGACGGTTCCCGACAGGACGATGCCGTCATTCGCCGTCCGGACCTCGATGTTCTGGCCCGGGAGGATCTCGTCCAGCCGCTCCTTGAACTCGGAGATATCGGGCGTCACCGCGATATCGACATTCGTCAGGATCTGCCCCTGATCGTCGACGAGCGTCAGGGTGGTGCGCCCCGTTGCCCGGCCGAGGACGTAGAGCGTCCGATCCCCAAGGACCGCCACGTCGGCGATGCGCGGGTTGGCGATGGACAATTCGCCGACAGGGCGCGCCGTTTCGACGATCACGGCGCGGTCGACCGCGACCTCGATCATGTCGGTCGTGGGCCCCTGGATCACACGGAGCGGCGCGGCCCCGTCCTGTGCATGGAGTTGCATCGGTGCAACAGTCATCGCGCACAGGACGCCGACGGCCCGAATCAGTTTTCTCAAGGTCATGTTGCGTTCGCCTCCCGACCCACAACGCGTAGTGCCACACAACCCCCTGGTGGGCACCTCTCGCACCTGAATGTGCCAGAAACGGGAAAAAACGCAAGAATCAGGAGTTTAGAAGCTGACTCTGAGTCCCGTGCATAGGAATTGCCCTCAATCAGCGGGAATGGTTTCAACCTCGCCCGCGCGCCGGATCGTGATGGTGCGCTGGGGTTCCTCGACCTCGGGTTCGGGCTCCGGCTCCGGTTCGACCTCGCGCTCGCGACCGGTGAGATCGAAGAGATCGACATCGATCGGTTCGTCTGCGCCCTCGGTATCTTCGATGCCGCGCAGCGAAAGGGCGAGCTGCCCGGTCTGCTGGGCCTGTGTCAGCAGGGCGGACTGGCGCTGCGTCGCCTCCACGGTGACGGTGCGCGCGATTTCCGCCCGCGCGCGATCCTCGCTCGCATCCTGGTCGATGGCGATGACACGCATGTTCTGGGCGATCAGGCGCGTGACCGATCCGCGATCGCCGTCACGACCTGTCCAGAAGATATCCACACGGTCGCCCGGCGTCAGAAAACCCGAAACGCCGGTTGTCGCGTCGACGGCGATGGTCACCGCCCGGAAGCCCGGGGTCAGGCGCGATGCGATACCGGCCTCCAGCCCGAAGCCCGTGATCTTGTTGCGGGTGATCGGTTCGCCGGCCTCGGTGTAGCGCAGGACGATCCGCTCCGCGGGGTTCTCGGGGTCGTCGCCGAAAATCTCGGCCGGGGCGCTGAACGCCCCGTCGGGCCTGACGGCTGCCGGCCAGACCACGACATCGAGCATGTCCGGTGTCAAAACATCGCCGTAGCGCGCCAGTTCATTGATGACCACGACATCGGTGGTCTCGACCACCGCCTGATTCGTCATGTTCGCACGCGCCGCCGCGAGCTGGGCCTCGTAGGAGGCGAATTGCTGGTTCACGATATAGACGGCCCCACCGGCAAGCAGGATGCCGACGAACATCACAAGAAGGAAAACGAGACGCATTTTCACAGCCCCCGGAGCGAGATTTCCTCAAAGAGGTATCCGGTCGCGCGGGCAGGATCAACTTCGGCGCGCAGAAACGCAAAGGGCCGCCATGAAGGCGGCCCCGCGAACGCATAAGCGTGTAGAGCTTAGTTTGCCGTCTGGTCGGACAGCGAGGTCGACACGTTGTCGGCCGCGGTGTCGAGACCGGTCTGCAGAACGCCGATGATCGCTGCTGCGACTGCGACGACTGCTGCACAGAGAACCACGAAGTCGACGGTGACGGCGCCGGACTCGTCTGCAAAGAACTTCTTGAGCATGTTACCCTCCAGTTAATAGCTCGTTGAGCTTTCGCTCGTGCAATCTTTTCCCCAAGGAATGTGGCACGAATTGGGCGGCTTT
>JBMYPI010000017.1:16806-21772 GCA_049600155.1 Rubricella sp. | reverse complement strand
CCGCGCGGGCGGGCGGGGCCTTTGCGGACTGGATCATGGAATCGGGTCCGGAATGGCTGACCCGCTCCACCTCCGACGATATCGTCGCACGGACGACGTTCGATCCCGCCATCCAGCGCGCTGCTGAGCGGGCGATGTCCTCGGTCTTCGAGGACCTCGTGCGCGAGGGGTCGCAGGCGCAGGCCGCGATCGTCGTGATGTCGCGCGACGGAGCGGTTCGGGCGATGGTCGGCGGGAGGGACACCTCGCCCACGGCAGGGCAGTTCAACCGCGCGACGCAGGCGCTGCGCCAGCCGGGCTCGGCCTTCAAGCCCATCGTCTATGCCGCCGCTCTCGAGCAGGGGATGGACCCGTCCGACATCTTCGTCGACGCGCCCCTGACGATCAACGTGCCCGGCTCCGGCCCCTGGAGCCCGCGCAATTACAGCCGCGAGAACCTCGGGCCGATCTCGATGGCCGAGGCGCTGGCGCGCTCCACGAATACGGTCGCCGTGCGTGTTTCGGAGGCGGCTGGCCGGGATACCGTCCGGGCGATGGCCGAAAGCCTCGGCTGGGTGACCCCGCTCAGCGATGGCCCGGCGATCGCGCTCGGCGTCTCGGAGACGACGCTCGTGCAGTTGACGGGAAGCTACGCCGCGTTCCTGAACGAGGGTGCCTTCGTCCCGCCCTACGGCCTGTCCGAGGTGCGGCTGAGAGACGAAGCCGTGCCGCTGCTCGCCGCAGGCGCGCGGGAACCCGTGCGGGCGATGTCGGTCGAGACGGCGCGGCGTATGACATGGATGATGCGGCAGGTCATCGAGGCACCGCACGGCACCGGCGGGCGCGCCCGGCTCGAGGGCCGCCCGGCAGCGGGCAAGACCGGAACGACACAGGCAGCCCGGGACGCCTGGTTCATCGGTTTCACCGGGGACTACGTCGCCGGCGTGTGGATGGGCTATGACGACAACACGCCCCTGTCCGGCGTAACGGGTGGCGGATTGCCTGCAGAGATCTGGCGCCGGACGATGGAAGCGGTCCATGAGGGGCTTCCGCCGACGCCCCTGCCGGAATGGCGCCCCGCCGTGGCGCCGCCACTCATCGCGGATGGCCGCCGGCAGGTGCCCTATCCGGGCCCGTCCGGTGGCGGAAACGGCAATGGCGGCGTACAGATCGATGTGCCGCAGCTTGTCGAAAGCTTCCTGCGCCGCATACTGGGCGAGTGAAAGACGAACGGAGCTGACGGACCATGCGGTTTCCGCGCGCTATCCCGATCATCCTTGCAGCGGTGCTGACCTCGATGCCGTCCCTCGCGGCGGGCGAGGCGGTCTTCCGATCCGCCCCGCCGATGCCGCGCCCCAGCGTGGAGGACCGAATGGCCGAAGCCGAACGATACCGCGCATGGCAGCAGGCCTTCCGCGCCCGTGCGATCGCCGAAGGCATAACGCCGGGTCTCGTGGACAGGACGCTCGACGCCGTTCGGATATCCGACAGGGTCGTCGAACTCGACGGTGCGCAGCCCGAGTTCGTCCGGCCGGTTTCGGCCTACATGGAGAGCGCGGTTTCACCGCAACGTGTGGCGAACGGGCAGGCGATGGAGCGGCGATACGGCCAGCTTCTTGAACGGATCGAGGCACGATATCGCGTGGACGCGCGCGTGGTCCTCGCCATTTGGGGCATGGAGACGGCCTATGGCTCGTTCCGCGGCAATTTCGACGTGATCGACGCGCTCGCCACGCTCGCCTATGACGGGCGGCGGCGCGACTGGGCCGAGGGCGAGCTGATCGCAGCCCTGCGGATCCTTCAGGCGGGAGATACCCGGAGTCTGACCGGGTCCTGGGCCGGTGCGATGGGCCACACCCAGTTCATGCCGACGAGCTATCTCTCCTTCGCACAGGATTTCGATGGCGATGGCCGACGGAATATCTGGGGTGAGGATCCCACCGATGCCCTGGCGTCAGCCGCCAACTACCTGGCGGAGAACGGGTGGGTCCACGGCCAGCCCTGGGGCATCGAAGTCCGGCTGCCGGAGCGCTTCAACTACCTTCTCGCCGACAGGTTCCTGAGCCGCCCGGTGCAGCTCTGGTCCGATATCGGTGTCCGCGCGGCGAATGGCGGACCGCTGCCTGACCACGGGAATGCCGCGCTTCTGCTGCCGATGGGAGCGGAAGGGCCCGCCTTCCTGACCTTCGCGAATTTCGACGTCATCCGCACATACAACCGCTCCACTTCCTACGCGCTTGCCGTCGGGCATCTGGGGGACCGGATCATGGGTGCGCCGGCCTTCGCGGCAGCGTGGCCCGATGATGTTCTCCCGCTGAACAGGACCGAAAGGACCGAACTCCAGCAACGATTGACCGCCCTCGGCTACGATACGCAGGGCGTGGATGGCCGGATCGGACCGAACACCGTCCGGGCGATCCGCGCCTTTCAGGCGGATCGGGGAATCGTCCCGGACGGGCATCCCTCCAACCGGCTTCTCAGCGCGGTTCGCCAGGCGTCCTGAAACGGATTACCGGGCGGTGTGACCCGGCAGATCGTCCCGCGGCTCCGGCGCACTCAGCCTGGAAAGGAATCGGCCCGGCCCGTCGCGGAACGCTTTGCCGAAGGGGCTTTCGCGGAACCGGGCCTTCGCCTTCTCAATGCGCATGACATCGGCGATCCGGCGGTCGAGGAACTCCCATGTGGGGCCGAAGCCCGGCTGCTCGTCGCCGAGCCAGTAGAGAACCGTCGCGGAATAGACCCCCGACAGCGTCATTCGTTTTGTGTACCAGTTCACATCCCTGCTGGTATCGCCGATGGCGTTCCATATCGTGTCGGCGGTCTGCCAGAGTGCGCGCGCCCCCTCGCCGGCATGGTGGGGCAGCGCAAGAAGCGCCGTTCCACGCCGAACGGCCTCGCGATCGGCCGCGACGATCTCGAGCCTGCGCCGGATCGCGTGCGTCACCTTCGCCGTCACGCCCATCGCAGCGAGGTCGGTTGCGGCGAGTTCCTGCGCGAGCCGCCGGTCCCCCCGCGCATGGAAGGCGAGCGCCATGTCGATGCCGCCGCGCGGAAAAGCGAGGCGCGCAAGGCCCGGATCCGTCCCCGTTTCGCGGATCGCCGCCTTGAGCGCGGCGTCGGACCACCCATCGAAGGTCACATGGATCAGCGCCGCATCGAGAAGCGCCTCCCGCGCCTCGGCGATGTATTCGGCTTCGGTCTTCGTATTCTCGCTCATGTCGATCCCCTACCGCACGCCCCGGGGCTGGACTCCGGGGCCTTGCCGGCGTATCTAGCGCACTCCATCCGATTTTGGAAACGCACGAACCCTGAAAGGTGGTGAAAGTCAGTGCAGGTTCAGGTTCGCGACAACAATGTCGATCAGGCGCTTCGGGCGCTCAAGAAGAAGCTTCAGCGTGAAGGCGTGTTCCGGGAGATGAAACTCCGGCAACACTACGAGAAGCCGTCGGTCAAGAAGGCCCGTGAAAAGGCCGAGGCCGTGCGGCGCGCACGCAAGCTCGCGCGCAAGAAGGCGCAGCGTGAAGGTCTTCTCTGAGGTCTGAGCACTTCGGAACCGGTCGGCCACAGGCCGGCTGCACGACACGGAAAACCCCCACAGGCCTGGCCTGCGGGGGTTTTTTCATACCGCGCTCGGGCGATCAGGAATTGAAGATCGCAAGAAACAGAAGCACGGCGATGCAGATGACGACGACACGGATGCACCAGCGGATGAAACCGTCGAAGGTCTTCTCCTGCGTGCTGATGTCCATGGAGCCATGCTCGTGATCGGCCATAATTCCTCTCCCAGATACCGATTTGATCGAGGCGGACACTACAGCCAGTCGAGACGCTCGAAAAGATGCCCTCTTGGGACTCAACGCCGCTGGTAGCGCCACGTCCCGTCCGATGCCTCGATCCGGCGCACCGCGTCGGTCCGGTGCAGGTGATTGAGATGGCCGATGGCCTCGACGAGCGCGAGACCGTATTCGCCGGGCGCGATTTCCCGCCCGTAGAGCGGGCCGAAACACTCACCCGCCGATCTCGGCGTGTCGAGCGCGGCAAGCAGACGGGCGAGAGCCGATTCGTGGTTCTGGATCAACTGGCGAAGGCGCGCGCGCACACCCGTGAACGGCAGCTTGTGCCCCGGCAGCGCGATCAATCCGCGCTCCGCCCGGCGCAGAAGGCGCGCGCAGCTGTCGATCCATTCGCCGACCGGATCGGCATCGGGCTCGGTCGGGTAGACGCCGAGATTGGGGGATATCCCGGGAAGGATCTGGTCGGCGGTCAGCGCGAGGCCGGCCTCCGCGCTCCAGAACGTAGCCTGGTCGGGCGCGTGACCCTGCCCCAGGCGGATCTCCCAACGCCGACCCCCGATTTCGATATGGTCCCCTTCTTCGATCCGCGAGAAACCGAGCGGTATCGGATGGACCACGTCGGAGAAATTGAAGGGCCGCTCCGCGCGCCGCTTTTCGAGGATCTCGGGCGCCATTCCGGCACGACGGTAGAAACGCTCGGCGCGGTCGTTCAGTGTGTCCTGAACATCGAGGGTCAGCATCCTCGCGGTCAACCATGCCGTGCGGGTCGCGACGATTTCCGCGCCCTCCTCGGCGAAGGCGCCGACGAGGCCGACATGATCGGGATGATGATGCGTCAGGATGATGCGGCGAACGGGGCGACCGGCGAGCGGGCCGGCGCGGAGCGCATCCATCGCGTCACGGCCCTTTGCCCAGTTCAGCCCGGTATCGACGAGCGTCCAGCCGTCTCCGTCATCGAAGGCATAGATGTTGACGTGATCGAGCGCCATCGGAAGCGGAAGACGCGCCCACAGGACTCCCTCCGCGATCTCGATCGCGTCACCCGGGGCGGGCGCCTCGGGGAAGGGGTGGTCAACGCTGTCCTCACCCTCGCCCCGCATCCGCACACTCCTCCGGCTCCGCGTCCCGCGTAGCCCAAGGTGGCGGGCGTGAACAAGAAGAACGCGGCGTGAAAGCGAAAAGCGCCCCTCCCC
>JBMYPI010000017.1:0-16796 GCA_049600155.1 Rubricella sp. | reverse complement strand
GGGTGGAGGGAGGGGCGCGATCCGTGCCGATCCGACCGGACGAAAACCCGTGGGGTGCGGCGCGAGCAAGCAGCATACCGGGCGGGTGAGACCCGATGCACAAGGCGTACCAGCCGTGCCCTTACGATTCGGTTAATGCGTCATTCACCTTCGAAGGCGCACAGCGCATGGACATCGACGCCCATGCCCTCCAGCCGCTTGCGACCACCGAGATCCGGCAGATCGACGACGAAGGCCGTGCCCGCGATCTTCCCGCCGAGCTTCTCGATCAGCTTGATTCCCGCTTCCGCCGTGCCGCCGGTGGCCAGGAGGTCGTCCACGATCAGAACCGTCTCTCCGGGCTGGATCGCATCGGTGTGGATCTCGACCGTCGCCGTGCCGTATTCGAGCTGGTAGTCCTGCTCGAGCGTGGCGGCCGGGAGCTTTCCCTTCTTGCGGATCGGTACGAAACCGACGGCGAGCTGGTGCGCCACCGCTCCGCCCAGGATGAACCCCCGCGCTTCGAGCCCCGCGACGCGGTCGATCTGCATCCCGGCATAGGGATGGAGCAGAAGGTCGATCGCCATACGGAAGCCGCGCGCATCATTGAAGAGCGTCGTGACATCCCGGAACATGATCCCTTCATGGGGAAAATCCGGGATCGTGCGGATGTAGTCCTGCACCTGCAGCCGGGATACCATCGGGAACCTCGCATCAACCCGTCAAAACGATGACAGGTTTCCCCGATTGGCCCCGCAAGTGCAATCGCCGAGCGCCTATCGCCCCATGATCGCGCGGATACGGTCCCGCAGCCTTGCCCGCCAGCCGTAGAGGCCGCGCGGGAGATAGATCAGATGGTCCCGCGACCAATCCTGCCGATGGGCGATCGGCAAGAGGGCGCGTGCGGTGTTCACGTCCATGTCGAGACCCCGTGTTCGCTCGCGGAAGAGCCCGCGAAGGTTCGACGATAGCACACTGTCATCAAAATGACACGCAAGTGTCACGGAGAGGTTACTTCAGCACCCTTCCGGCGACGGCATCGAGCCGCGACAGGATCTCGCCGTCGCGCGCCGCAGGCGCCGTCAGGATCGCCGTGTCGAGCGCGCGGTCGCAGCCATGAGGGCACGGCCGGCGATCCTCGCCAAGGAAGGCAGGAAGCCTCTTCACCAGCGCACGGGCCTTGTCCGCGTTTCCGGTCAGTGTGCGGATGATGTCGGCGACATCCACTGCATCGTGGCCGGGATGCCAGCTGTCCCAATCCGTCACCATCGCGACGGAGGCGTAGCAGAGCTCCGCCTCGCGGGCGAGCTTGGCCTCGGGCATGTTCGTCATCCCGATCACGTCGCAGCCCCACCCCTTGTAGAGCAGCGATTCCGCGCGGGTTGAAAACTGCGGCCCCTCCATGGCGAGGTAGGTGCCACCACGATGGAACGTGACGCCTTCGCCCCGCGCGGCAGCCTCGACAGCATCGCCGAGGCGCGGGCAGACCGGATCGCCGAACGCCACATGCGCCACGCAGCCGGGGCCGAAGAAGCTCTTGTCGCGCGCAAAGGTCCGGTCGATGAACTGGTCCACGATCACGAAATCGCCCGGCGCCATCTCCTCCCGGAAGCTGCCGCACGCGGAAAAGCTGAACAGATCGGTGACGCCGATGCGTTTCAACGCATCGATGTTGGCCCGATAGGGGACCGAGGAAGGCGAGTGGACATGCCCCCGCCCGTGTCGCGGCAGGAACGCCATCTCGATTCCGCCGAGCGTTCCGCGCATGATCTCGTCCGAGGGCGCGCCCCAGGGCGTTTCCACGCGCTCCCAGCGCATGTCCTGCAAACCCTCGATCTCATAGAGGCCGGAGCCGCCGATGATGCCTATCATGGTCTTCATCGCGCTCACTCCCCCGGCCGCGCGAGGCTGAACTTCTCCCGCACGACGGTGTAATCGCGGTATCCCATCCGGGCGAGCGGGTTGAACGTCAGCACGTCGAACTGACCATCCACGATGCACTCGTCGCGCATATGGACGCCCGTGACCTCCCCGAAGACGGTGTAGTTCGCCTCTCCGGGCAGGCGCACGATCCGCGTGAGCTTGCACTCCAGGCTCGCGGGCGCCTCGGCCACGCGGGAGCAGGCGATGGTCTCGCAGGGGGCCCTGGCGATGCCCGCGTCCGCGAACTCGTCGGTTTCCCTGCCCCAGGGGCCGGAGGTGCGATTCATCAGGTCGCGCATTTCGAAGGCGACGATATTGACGCAGAACACCCCGGTCTCGTCGATATTCGCGACGGTGTCCTTCCCCATATGCCTGTCGTCCTTGGCGGAGGTCGATGCGAACATGACCTGTGGCGGAACGTAGGCGCAGGCGTTGAAGAAGGAATACGGCGCGAGGTTCTCGCTCCCGTCCGCGCTGCGGGTGGAGATCCACGCGATCGGCCGGGGGCTGACGATCGCGTTGAACGGATTGTGCGGCAGGCCGTGGCCATCCTCCGGACGGTAGAACATGTGGGACGGGACCTCGCTGGTCGGGGTGGCGATACGCGTTACCCCGTGCTACCGCTTTCGGACCCCGGCTTGAAGAGGCACGACGATGATCCCGCGGTCGCTCCGACGAAAGACAGCCCGATTGCCGCGCTGATCCCGCCATCGCCGAGAGTTCTGCCCGATGTTCCGCTTCCTGCCCGAGACCCCACGCGACGCCGCGGAGGTCGAATACCTCTACGATACCTGTTTCGCGCCAGGGCGGACGGCACTGTCATCCTACCGGCTGCGCGAGAGGCGTCCGATCGCGGAACTGTGCCGGATCGTCCGGGACGAATACGACGCTGTCGTGGGCGCGATCCGGTACTGGCCAGTCCGGGTGGGCGACCAGACCGAACCGGCGCTGCTGCTCGGCCCGATCGCGATCCACCCCACACGCCAGGGCGAGGGGCTCGGTGGTCTCCTGATGACAGGCACGCTGGAGACGGCGCGCCGGCTGGGCTGGCACGACGTGATCCTCGTGGGGGACGAACCCTATTACCGCCGGTTCGGCTTCACGCGAGAGGCCGCGCGCGCGCTCGACTACCCGCCGCCAACCAACCCCGAGCGGCTGCTCGCGCTGAAGCTTGCGCCCGGAACGCCGCCTCTCTCCGGATTGGTTCAGCCGTGGCCGGAGCAGGTCATCGAACCGCCGGGCGGCGGCGCGACGCCGTGACCGGGCGCGCACCCGCTCATGAGGCGGCGAAGGCCTCCGGATCGATGGCGTAGAGCGGTGCCGAACCCTCCCGGGCGGCCCTGCACAGGGCATCCACCTGCGGCATGATCTGGCGGGCATGAAACGCGGCAAGCGCGGCCCGGTCTGGCGATCCATCCACCAGCGCGGCCTTCAGAAGATAGTGCCCCCCCAGGGTCAGCCCGAAGGCGCGCAGGAACGGCGTCGCACCCGCGAAGCGATCGTTCATGCCCGCCTCGATCATCCAGCGCAGGGTCTCGGCAAGGCACTCGCCCGCCTCCTGCAACAGATCCGCAAGGTCGGTGAACCGCTCTTGCGCCGCCTTGGCCGTTTCCTCGATCTCTCCCAGGAGGGCTTCAGCGGCGTCCCCCTGGTCCATCAGCTTCCGGCCGACGAGATCCATTGCCTGTATGCCGTTCGTGCCTTCGTAGATCCGGGCGACACGGACGTCCCGGGCAAGCTGGGCGACCCCCGTCTCCTCGACGAAACCCATGCCGCCATGCACCTGAATCGCAAGATCGGCGACTTCGGATCCGACATCCGTCGCGAAGGCCTTGGCGATCGGGGTCAGAAAAGCGGCCCGGGCGGACCAAGCCTCGGCGGCGGTCGCCTTCGCCATGTCGATCGAAAGCGCCGTATCGAGGCAGATCGCGCGCGCGGCCTGCGTCATCGCCTTCATCGTCATGAGCATCCGGCGGACATCGGCATGGTCGATGATCGCGCCGGTTCCGTCCGCGATCACGGGTCTCCCCTGGCGCCGGTCCCTGGCGAAGGCGAGCGACTCCTGCAAGGCGCGCTCGGCGATACCCACACCCTCGACCCCGACGCCGAGCCGGGCGTTGTTCATCATCGTGAACATCGCCGCCATGCCACCGTTCTCGGGCCCGATCATCCAGCCGGTCGCGCCATCGAACTCCATCGTGCAGGTGGGCGAGCCGTGCAGGCCGAGCTTGTGCTCGAGGCCGATCACCCGAAGGCCGTTGCGCGGCCCGGGATTGCCGTTCTCGTCGGGGATGAACTTCGGCACGAGGAAAAGCGAGATGCCTTTCGTCCCGGCCGGCGCTCCCGGAAGGCGGGCAAGGACGAGATGACAGGTGTTCTCGCAAATATCGTTATCGCCCCAGGTGATGTAGATCTTCTGTCCGAAGATGCGGTAGGTGCCATCGCCGACGGGCTCGGCGCGCGATGTCAACGCGCCGACATCGGAGCCGGCCTGCGGTTCGGTCAGGTTCATTGTTCCGTTCCAGACACCCGATGTCAGTTTCGGCAGGTAGAGTCGCTTGATCTCGTCGGAAGCATGCGTCTCCAGCGCCTCGATCTGGCCCTGTGTCAGGAGGGGGATCAGGGTCAGCGCCATGTTGGCGGAGTTCATCATTTCCGCGACCGAGGCCGTCAGGGTCATCGGAAGGCCCATCCCCCCATGGGTCGGGTCCGCGTTCATCCCGATCCAACCGCCTTCGGCCACCGCGCCGTGGGCCTCCGAGAAGCCGGGGGAACACCGCACGACACCGTTTTCCAGACGAGCCGGGTGCAGATCGCCGAGGCGATTGACCGGCGCCAGCACCTCTTCCGCGAGCTTTGCGGCTTCCTTCAGGATCGCTTCGCTCGTCTCGACAGTGGCCTCGGCGTAGCGATCCGTCGCGGCAAGCCGTTCCGCGCCGAGCACGCCGTTGAGCACGAAGAGGAGTTCCGTCACCGGAGCCTGGTAGGTCATCGTTTCCTCCCGCAGGCGAATGTTGAAGCCCGCTTTTCACCCGTGTTTTTGGTTTTTGCCTAGCACGTTGGTGCGTCCCGCCGCAAGCGGAACGCCGCGTCCGCGGCAGCGGGGCCACGATTGCGGGGGCGGTTTTCCCGTGGCATGGAAGAGCCGATGAACGATCGGGAGGATACGCGGCTGCTGCCGCCTGACGAACGCGGCGTGGCGGAAGCTGCGGCGCTCCTGCGGCATGGTCGGCTCGTCGCCTTTCCCACCGAGACCGTCTACGGCCTCGGGGCGGACGCCACGAACGGGCGCGCCGTCGCCGCGATCTACGACGCCAAGAACAGGCCACGATTCAATCCGCTCATCGTGCATGTGCCCGACACAGCCGCAGCCGAGCGGCTCGCGGTTCTGTCTCCCGCCGCTCGATCGCTTGCCGAAGCGTTCTGGCCCGGGCCCCTGACGCTCGTTCTGCCTGTTCGCGAGGATAGCGGCTTGTCCGACCTGATCCGCGCCGGGCATTCGACGGTCGCGATCCGTGTTCCGGCCAACCCGCTCGCCCGGGCCTTGCTGCGCAGCGTGGATCGTCCCATCGCCGCACCGAGCGCGAACCCCTCCGGTCGGCTCAGCCCCACCACCGCGCAGCATGTCCTTGACGGATTGTCGGGCCGGATCGCCGCCGTTCTGGACGATGGCGCCTGCCCGGTCGGCGTCGAGTCGACGATCCTGAAACCCGTCGACGGGGCCGTTCATCTTCTCCGGGAAGGTGGGTTGCCGGCCGAGGCCGTGAAGGCGATGCCGGGCATGAGGCTCATCCGCCCCGGACAGGGAGCAGACGCGCCCGAGGCACCGGGAATGCTCGTTTCCCATTATGCGCCGCGCGCGGCACTCCGATTGAACGCGCCCGCGCCGGAGAAAGGCGAAGCATGGCTCGGCTTCGGGCCCGGACCGGAGGGCGAGAACCTGTCGCGTTCAGGCGATCTGATCGAAGCTGCGGCGAACCTCTTTTCCGCACTCCATGCGCTCGACGCTGGTGGTCCCAAGCGGATCGCCGTCGCCCCGATACCGGAAACCGGGCTCGGGCGGGCGATCAACGACCGGTTGCGCCGGGCGGCCGCGCCGCGGTCCGGCTGAAGGCGCGGCCCGCCCCCGCCGTTTCTTCAGAAAACCCGCTCGGGCTCAGAACCCCAGGCCGACAAGCACGCCAAGCGCCGCCAGCGCCGCACCCGCCGCAGCGCCGACCACGCCCCAGATCCACGGACCCGGCCCGTTCCGGATCTCGACCGGCGCGGCGGGCTGGTTGCGCCGGATGAGGAGATCCTCGGCCATGTGCGGCAGGAGAGGCCCGAAACGGCTGAGGATCTTCACCGTCTCGGCAAGATCGCGGACGACAGCCCGGGGGCCGATGCTTTCGCGGATGTAATCCTCCACGACCGGCTGCGCGACAGTCCACATGTTGATCGACGGGGAAAGCGAACGCGCGACCCCCTCGACGACGACCATCGTGCGCTGGAGGAGGATCAGGTCGGTCCGCGTCTCCATTCCGAACTGCTCGGTCACATCGAAGAGATGCGCGAGGAGGCGGGCCATCGAGATATGCGTCGCGTCCTGCCCGAAGATCGGTTCCGCGACGGAGCGCAGCGCCTGTGCGAAGGCGTGAACGTCACGGTCGGCGGGGACGTAGCCCGCTTCGAAATGGACCTCGGCGACACGCTTGTAGTCCTTGCGGAGAAAGCCATAGAGGATCTCGGCATAGACCCGCCGCGTATAGGGGTCGATCCGGCCCATGATCCCGAAGTCGAAAGCGACCAGATCGCCGTTGGGCGCGACCTTGAGATTGCCCTGGTGCATGTCGGCGTGGAAGAAGCCGTCACGTAGCGCATGGCGCAGGAAGGACTGGATGACGCGGGCCCCCATCTCGTCGAGATCGACACCGGCCGTCGCGAGAGCCGCGGGATCGCCCATCGCCGTGCCCTCGACCCATCCCAGCGTCAGAACGCGTTCGGCCGAGAGGTTCCACACCACGCGGGGGACAGTGAATCCGGCATCGTCTTCGGTGTTTGACGCGAATTCGGCCGCGGCGCCCGCCTCCATCCTGAAATCCAGTTCCGCCTGAACGACACCGTCGAAATGCGCGATCACCTCGCGCGGCTTGAGCCGCCGCGCCTTGGGCGCGAGAAACTCGATGACCCGCGCGACGAGGTAGAATGCGTCGATATCCTTGCGGAAGGCCTTCGCGATTCCTGGGCGGCGGACCTTTACGGCGACCTCCTCCCCCGTCGCGGCGACGCGGGCGCGATGCACCTGTGCGATGGAGGCTGCGGCGACCGGTTCGGAGAAGCTCGAGAACAGCTCGGCCACCGGTTTGCCGAACTCCGCGGCGATCTCGGCCTCCGCCACGGCCTGCGGGAAGGGCGGGAGACTGTCCTGGAGCATCCGAAGCTCCGCCGCGAGGTCGTCCCCCGTCACGTCCGGCCGGGTGGAGAGGATCTGGCCGAACTTGATGTAGCTGGGCCCGAGCGCCGTGATCGCCCTGACGACCGGCGGCAGGCTCCTGTCCCCGCGCAAGCCGAGCCAGCGCCACGGCCAGAACGCCACCTTCGCGGCGATCCGCACCGAACGCGGCGCATCGGTCGCCTCCAGCGCGACATCGAGTGCCCCCGTCCGCGCGAAGGTCGTGCCCGTCCGCGCGAGCCGGAACAGGGACGAGAAGACGCTCACAGTTTCCAGCCCGAATGCAACGCGGCCACACCCATGGTGAGATTGCGGTATTTCACCTGGCCGAACCCCGCCTCACGGATCCGGTTGGCGAAGGTGTCCTGATCAGGGAAACGGCGGATCGACTCGACGAGATACTGGTAACTGTCGCGATCGCCCGTCACCGCCTGCCCCATCGCGGGGATCACGTTGAAGCTGTAGCGGTCATAGAGCCATTGCAACATGTCGTTGGGGATGCGGTTGAACTCCAGGCAGATGAACCGCCCGCCCGGGCGCAGCACGCGGAAGGCTTCCGCCAGCGCATCCTCCATCCGGGTCACGTTCCGGATGCCGAAGCTGATCGTGTAGGCGTCGAAGCTGTTGTCGGCGAACGGCAGCGCCATCGCGTCGCCCACGACCCACTCGACAGGCGCGCCCTGCGCCTCGGGCCGCAGCTTTCCCTCCTCCAGCATGGAGGCGGTCATGTCGCATACGGTCGCCCGCCCGCCGCCGCGCTTGAGGAAGCGGAACGCCACATCGCCCGTGCCGCCCGCGACATCGAGCAGGTGCATGTGGGGCTGCGGTGCGAGCCAATCCATCAGTGCGTCCTTCCAGACGCGATGGATGCCGCCGGACATCAGATCGTTCATCACGTCGTATTTCGACGCGACGGAGGTGAAGACGCCCTCCACCATCCCGGCCTTCTGGTCCTCGGGCACGGTCTGGAACCCGAAATGGGTGGTGCGGTCGTCTGCCATGGAGAAGGCTCCTCATTGTCTGGATGGCAAACTAGTCATAGTTGGGCCGGGCGAAAGCGCCAATTCGTCCCATGCGGGGAAGAAGATGCCGGAATTGCCAGAGGTGGAGACCGTCCGACGGGGGCTGGAACCGGTCATGGAGGGGCGACGGATCAGCGCCGCCGCCGTGAACCGGCCCGATTTGCGCTGGCCGCTGCCCGACCGGATGGCGGAGCGGCTGTCGGGCGCGCGCATCCTTCGGCTGGGCCGCCGCTCGAAATACATCCTCGCCGATCTCGATACCGGCGAAACGCTTCTCATCCATCTGGGGATGTCGGGGCGGATGCTGATCTCGGGGGCGCAGATCGGCGGATTCGTCCATGCCCATCCCGCGCCTGAGAAGCACGATCATGTCGTGCTCGACATGGAAGGCGGGGCGCGGGTGACCTTCAACGACGCCCGCCGCTTCGGCCACATGGACCTCTGGCCGACGGACAGGATCGCGGAGCACTGGCTTCTGAAGGGGCTCGGCCCGGAGCCGCAGGACAACAGGTTCAACGCCAGCTATCTCGACGCGGCGTTCGCGGGGCGCAACACGCCCGTCAAGGCAGCCCTGCTCGATCAGCGAATCGTCGCGGGGCTGGGCAACATCTATGTCTGCGAGGCGCTCTGGCGCGCCGGGATCTCCCCGCGCAGAAAGGCCGGGAACCTGGGACCGGCACGGATCGGACGCCTCACACCCGCGATACGCGACGTCATTTCGGACGCGATCGCCGCCGGTGGATCGAGTCTTCGGGATTACAGGCAAGCCGACGGAGAGCTTGGATATTTCCAGCACAGCTTCGCCGTTTATGGGCGCGAGGGCGCACCGTGCACGCGGCCCGGCTGCGGCGGAACGGTCGGCCGCATCGTGCAATCGGGCCGCTCGTCCTTCTATTGCCGCGCCTGCCAGCGGTAACGGTCAAGGCTTGAAATCCCCGTTCGCCTGTCACAGACCTTCGCGAAACACGGCCCCCATACGGAGAGTCCGGCAATGGCCTATGAAACGCTTATCGTGGAAACGACCGACCATGTCGGCGTCATCCGTCTCAACCGCCCCGACGCGCTGAACGCGCTCAACTCCCAGCTTCTGCGGGAACTGGGCAAGGCGCTCGCCGCGATGGATGCCGATGACGACGTCCGCTGCATCGTGCTCACAGGTTCGGAAAAGGCGTTCGCGGCCGGCGCCGACATCAAGGAGATGTCGGAAAAGACCTATCCGGAGGTCTTCGCCGAAGACATGTTCGGCCCCGAAGGCGAGGCGATCCTGCGCACGCGCAAGCCGATCATCGCAGCGGTATCGGGCTATGCTCTCGGTGGCGGGTGCGAGCTTGCGATGATGTGCGATTTCATCATCTGCTCCGATACGGCCAAGTTCGGCCAGCCCGAGATCAATCTCGGCGTGATGCCGGGCCTTGGCGGCTCCCAGCGTCTCACCCGCTTCGTTGGCAAATCCAAATCGATGGAAATGAACCTCACCGGGCGGTTCATGGATGCGGAGGAGGCGGAGCGTTCCGGCCTCGTTTCCCGCATCGTTCCGGCGAAGGATCTGATGGCCGATGCAATGAAGACGGCCCGCAAGATCGGCGAGAAATCCATGATCGCGGTCATGGCGACGAAGGAGGCCGTGAACCGGTCCTACGAGATGACGCTGCGCGAGGGCCTCCTCTACGAGCGGCGCGTCTTCCACTCGCTCTTCGCGACCGAAGACCAGAGCGAAGGCATGGCCGCCTTCATCGAGAAGCGCACCCCGCAATTCCGGGACAAATAACCCCGTCCAACCCGTTGACTCGGGGTTTTGCCCCCTGTAAGAGCGCGGCTCATCTTCGAGAGAAAGAATTCGGATCTGACCATGGCAAATTCGCCGTCTGCAAAAAAGCGCGTGCGCCAGACCCTGCGCCGCACGGAAGTGAACAAGGCGCGCCGTTCGCGCATCCGCACCTTCATCCGGAAGGTGGAAGATGCGCTGGCGAAGGGTGACGCGTCCGCCGCCGCGCAAGCGCTGAAGGAAGCGCAGCCCGAGATCATGCGCGGCGTCACGAAGGGCGTGATGCACAAGAACACCGCATCGCGGAAGGTTTCGCGTCTGGCACACCGGGTCAAGGCGCTGTCCGCCTGATCCAGAAGTGTGTGACTGGCGAATGACGCGGCCCGATGGGCCGCGTTTTTCGTTTCACCGTAAAATGTTCTGGTTTCGGCCCTGTTGTCAGAATCGCGAACCCCTCCTAGCCTCGCTCGCACTCGGCAGGGATGCCTCCCGCATCATTCGAAGACCTGACACCTCAGCCGGTTCTCCGCGCTGTGCTCTTATCGTGCAAGCAACTGTTTTGTAAGGATTTTTTCGGAAGAGTCGTCGACTGATCGCTTGCGGGAATCGGGGGGGCGCTGCTACCCTCTCCACGACGAGGGTAAATCGAAACAGCCGGGTCAGCCCGTGCTCGGTTCAGCGCAACACTCCTTGTGCTGGATACGCCTTTTCGACGCTGTCGCGGGTGTTGAAACGCCCGTCGCGCCGTCGAGGGCAGAACAAGAAAAGGTCGTGCGTAAACGCGCGCAAGGGTGGCGATGACGATGGACAGTGCGGTGAGCTTCCAGGCAGCCTGGAACGATGTTTGCGCAGAGCTCGAGTTGGACCTTGGCAAGGACACGTTCCGCAACTGGATCGCCCCGCTCGGCGTCGACCGCATCACCGGACAGGTCCTCCATCTTGTCGCCCCGATGGGTTTCATAGGCCGCTATGTCGATCGCAATTTCGGGCAACGGATCATCGCCGCTCTCGGCGAACGGGGCGTGGATGTCGCGCGGCTTGAGTTCCGCGTATGCGCAAGAGACGAGCAACCGAAGCGCGCCGCACCGGGCGAGGATCGCGCCGAGGCACCCATCGTGGTGCCCCGCTCGCGCCAGGCCGAAGACAGCATGCCCGGCGCGCCGCTCGATCCGCGTTTCACGTTC
This sequence comes from Rubricella sp., assembly GCA_049600155.1. Lineage (GTDB taxonomy): Bacteria > Pseudomonadota > Alphaproteobacteria > Rhodobacterales > Rhodobacteraceae > Rubricella. The sequence goes on along the minus strand of JBMYPI010000017.1, from coordinate 5,492 downwards.
GACCGGTTCGTCGTGGGAAAACCGAACGAACTCGCTGCCGCCGCCGCGCGCCGCGTGGCGGAGGGCGGGGCGGTCTCCTTCAATCCGCTTTTCCTCTATGGTGGCGTCGGCCTCGGCAAGACGCATCTCATGCATGCGATCGCCTGGGAATTCCGCCGCAAGAATCCGGACTACCGCGTCCTCTACCTCTCGGCCGAGCAGTTCATGTATCGCTTCGTGCAGGCCATGCGCGGGCGCAACACGATGGAATTCAAGGAGATGTTCCGCGCCGTCGATGTGCTGATGGTCGACGACGTGCAGTTCCTCGCGGGCAAGGACAGCACGCAGGACGAGTTCTTCCACACCTTCAACGCCCTCATCGAACAGCGAAAGCAGCTCGTCATCTCGGGCGACCGCGCGCCGGGGGAGATGGACGGCGTGGAGGAACGGATCCGCTCGCGCCTCGGCTGGGGTCTCGTCGTCGATCTGCACCCAACGGATTATGAGCTTCGTCTCGGTATCCTTCAATCGAAGGCGGAAGCCTACATGGCCGAGCATCCCGAACTGCGCCTGCGCGACGGGGTTCTCGAATTCCTCGCCCACCGGATCAGCTCCAACGTGAGGGTTCTGGAAGGCGCGCTCACGCGGCTTTTCGCCTTCGGCACGCTGGTGGGCCGCGAGATCGATCTCGACATGGCGACGGAATGCCTTTCCGACATCCTGCGGCTGTCCGAGCGCAAGGTCACGATAGACGAGATCATCCGCAAGGTCTGCGAACACTACAACGTGCGCATGTCGGACATGATGAGCCCGCGCCGCGCTCGTGCGGTCGCCCGCCCCCGGCAGATCGCGATGTATCTGTCCAAGCACCTCACCTCCAAGAGCCTGCCCGAGATCGGGCGCCGCTTCGGCGGGCGCGATCATACGACGGTTCTTCATGCGGTCCGACGTGTGGAGGAACTGAAATCCTCGGACGGGCAGATCGCGGAGGATCTGGAACTTCTGCGCCGGATGCTGGAAGCCTGACCGCACCCAAGCCGTTGCGCCCCCCGGTCGATCTGCTACGGTCACGCAACTTGCTGGGATCGCCTGTCAAAGGCGGCTGGAGAGGGTTTAGGGAAGATGAAGGTCAGCATCGAGCGTAACGCGCTTCTCAAGGCGCTTGGCCGCGCGCAATCCGTTGTCGAAAGGCGCAACACCATCCCCATCCTCGCCAATGTCCTGATCGAAGGGGAGGGTGATCAGATCAGCCTCCGCGCGACCGATCTCGATATCGAAGTGCTGGACCGGACGAACGCGGTCGTGGAACGGGCGGGCTCCACGACCGTCGCTGCCCATATCCTCCATGATATCGTTCGCAAGCTGCCCGATGGCGCGCAGGTCTCCCTCACCGCGGATGGCGATACCGGCCGGCTGGAGGTGCAGGCCGGACGGTCCCACTTCTCGCTGGCGACGCTGCCGCGCGACGATTTCCCCGTCATGGGCGCGACGGACTACCCCGCGAACTTCTCGGTGAAAGCGCCGGTTCTGCGGCGGCTCTTCGACAAGGCGAAATTCGCCGTCTCCACCGAGGAGACGCGCTACTATCTCAACGGCGTCTACATGCACGCCGCCGACGGCGCCGATGGCCCGGTTCTGCGCTGCGTGGCGACCGATGGCCACCGCCTTGCCCGGATCGACGCGGAACTGCCCGATGGCGCGGATACCCTTCCGGGCGTGATCGTGCCCCGCAAGACGGTGGGCGAATTGCGCAAGCTCCTCGATGATGACGAGGCGGTCATCGCCGTCAGCGTCTCGGAAACCAAGATCCGCTTCGCCACGCCGGAAGTGACCCTGACCTCGAAGGTGATCGACGGCACGTTCCCCGACTATTCCCGCGTCATTCCCAAGGACAATCCCAAGCGGCTGGAAGTCGACGCCCGCGAATTCGCCGATGCGGTCGATCGGGTTTCCACCGTTTCGTCGGAACGCTCCCGCGCCGTGAAGATGTCGCTCGACGAGGATCGCATGGTGCTCTCCGTAAACGCGCCCGACAGCGGCGCGGCCGAGGAAGAACTCGCCGTCGCCTATGGCGACGACCGGATCGAGATCGGCTTCAACGCGAAATACCTCATCGAGATCGCGGGCCAGGTCGATCGCGAGAACGCGGTCTTCTTCTTCAGCACGTCGAACGATCCGACCCTCGTGCGCGAGGGCAACGACGAAAGCGCGATCTACGTCGTGATGCCCATGCGGGTCTGAGGCCGGGCCGATGGCCCAGCGCACCGCCCTTCTCGAACTCAGGCTCGCCCGGTTCCGCTCCTGGTCCTCGCTTCGTTGGGAGGGGGACGGACGACCGGTCGCGATCCACGGGCCGAACGGGGCGGGGAAAACGAATATCCTCGAAGCGATCTCGCTCCTTTCGCCCGGCCGTGGATTGCGCAGGGCGCAGGGGGCCGAACTGCCCCACCGTGGGGATGCAATCGGCTGGCGCATGACCGCGACCGTCGAGGCCGGGGGCCGGATCCACGAGATCGTCACGGGCGCGGAGAGCGAGGGTTCGCGCACTGTCGAGATCGACGGCAAATCCGCGCCGCAAACGGCACTCGGTCGCCTGTTCCGCATCCTCTGGCTCGTCCCGGTCATGGACAGGCTGTGGATCGAGGGCGCGTCCGAGCGTCGCCGCTTCCTTGACCGGATCGCGATGAGCTTCGAGCCGGCCCATGCCGACGTTGCGCTGGCCTATGAGCGTGCCATGCGCGAACGAAACCGCCTCCTGAAGGATGGCGGAGACGCCGAATGGTTCGCTGCCCTCGAGCGGCAGATGGCGGAGGCCGGCGAGCGTCTTGCAAGGGGGCGCCACATCGCGCTCGATCGGCTCGCCGCTGCGCAAGAGGGCGCGGAGACGGCCTTCCCGCGTGCCGATCTCGCGCTGGTCGATCCCGATGGTGCCCCGGAGGCCCAATGGACGGAGGAAGAACTCGCAGGCGTTCTCCGCGACGGTCGGCGACGGGACATGGCCGCGGGACGGGCCCTTGCAGGGCCTCATCGGACGGATCTCTCGGCAGCCTATGCGGCGAAGGGCATGCCCGCCCGCACCTGTTCGACCGGGGAACAGAAGGCGCTTCTCATCTCGCTGATCCTGGCGAACGCGCGCGCGCTCAGGGCCGAAACGGCAAGTGCGCCGATCCTGCTTCTCGACGAAGTCGCCGCGCATCTCGACGAGGACCGCCGGGCGGCGCTCTACGACGAAATCTGCGCCCTCGAGGCGCAAGCGTGGATGACGGGAACCGGTCCGGAGCTTTTCGAGGCACTGGGCCAACGGGCCGAGCACCTGCGCGTGGTCGCCGATAGCGACATCTCGGGGCTTCGCCCCGTCCACTGATACGGACCCCCGAAGTATTTGTGGAACCGTGGAAAAACACCTGTTTCCTGGGTCGCGGAAGACTTCTGCCGGAGGCATCGGAACGGTCCGCCCCGACGATCGCTTCGGATGGTGAAGCAAACCCCCAATCGCGTGACATTCTCCGGACCGCGGGATAAAAGGGAACCCACAAGATAAGGGATAACACGCATGGCCGCCGACGAGCAGAAACCGTCCGAATACGGTGCCGATTCCATCAAGGTTCTCAAAGGCTTGGAAGCTGTCCGCAAGCGGCCCGGCATGTATATCGGCGATACGGATGACGGCTCGGGCCTCCACCACATGGTGTATGAGGTCGTCGACAACGGGATCGACGAGGCGCTTGCCGGTCACGCAACGGAGGTGAGTGTCACGCTCCACGCCGACGGATCGGTTTCGGTGAAGGATAACGGGCGCGGCATTCCGGTCGGTATCCACGAGGAAGAGGGCGTGTCGGCCGCGGAGGTCATCATGACCCAACTCCATGCCGGGGGGAAATTCGACCAGAATTCCTACAAGGTATCGGGCGGTCTGCACGGGGTGGGCGTATCGGTGGTCAACGCCCTGTCGGACTGGCTGGAACTGCGGATCTGGCGCGACGGGAAGGAACACACCGCCCGCTTCGAGAACGGCGAGACGGCCGAGCATCTCAAGGTCGTCGGCGATGCGGACGAGACGGGGACGCAGGTGCGCTTCCTGGCGTCCACGAAGACGTTTTCGAACGTGGATTACAGCTTCAAGACGCTGGAGCACCGGCTGCGGGAGCTCGCCTTCCTGAATTCCGGCGTCAGGATCAGCCTGACGGACCGGCGCGAGGCGGAACCCCTCGAAACCGTCATGGAATACGAGGGCGGCGTGCGGGAATTCGTCCGCTATCTCGACCGGTCGAAGACACCGCTCATCACCGAACCGATCTTCGTGCAGGGCGAGCGGGACGGGATCGGCGTCGAGGTCGCGATGTGGTGGAACGACAGCTACCACGAGAACGTCCTGCCCTTCACCAACAACATTCCCCAGCGGGATGGCGGCACGCACCTGGCTGGTTTCCGGGGCGCGCTGACGCGGACGATCAACAACTACGTCGGATCGTCGGGCATCGCGAAGAAGGAGAAGGTGGTCCTGTCCGGTGACGACGCGCGGGAGGGTCTGACCTGCGTCCTCTCCGTGAAGGTGCCCGATCCGAAATTCAGCTCCCAGACCAAGGACAAGCTCGTCTCATCCGAGGTGCGCCCGGCGGTCGAAAGCCTGATGAACGAGAAACTCGCCGAATGGTTCGAGGAGAACCCGCAGGACGCCCGTGCGATCGTCACCAAGATCGTCGAGGCGGCCATGGCGCGGGAGGCCGCCCGAAAGGCGCGCGAACTGACCCGCAAGAAGGTGGCCACGGATGTGAACTACCTCGCGGGCAAGCTCAAGGAATGCTCCGAGAAGGACCCGCGCAAGCGCGAATTGTTCATCGTCGAGGGTGACAGCGCCGGTGGATCGGCGAGCCAGGGGCGCGACCGGCATTCCCAGGCCGTCCTGCCATTGCGGGGCAAGATCCTGAACGTGGAGCGCGCGCGCTTCGACCGGATGCTGTCGAGCCAGGAAATCGGCAACCTCGTCGTCGCACTCGGGACAGGGATCGGGCGGGACGAATTCGACCTCTCCAAGCTGCGCTATCACAAGGTCATCATCATGACCGACGCCGATGTGGACGGCGCGCATATCCGGACGCTCCTGCTGACGTTCTTCTACCGGCAGATGCCCGAACTGATCGAGAAGGGGCATCTCTTCATCGCGCAGCCGCCGCTCTACAAGGTGAGCCGGGGCAAGTCGGGCGTCTATCTGAAGGACCAGCCCGCGCTCGAGGATTACCTGATCGAGCAGGGGCTTGGCGACATGGTGCTGGAGCTTGCCGGTGGCGCGCAGATCGCGGGCGCCGATCTCGCCCGGATCGTGGACGAGGCGCGGCAGGTCCGCGGCGCGCTGTCCAGCTTCGCCACGCACCATCCCCGTTTCGTTCTGGAGCAGGCGGCCATCGCCGGGGCGCTGCTTCCCGAAAGCCTCCAGGGGGCACCCCAGGCGGCGGCCGACGCCGTGGCGAGGCTTGCAGAGGAGGAGGCGGAGGCGGAGGAGGAGGGCGAGGAGG
>JBMYPI010000016.1:0-22171 GCA_049600155.1 Rubricella sp. | reverse complement strand
GCCTCGCCGAAACCCCCACGAAAGGATCGGTCGTCGCGTCGGATGCGTTCTTCCCGTTCGCGGACGGGCTGCTGGCTGCCGCAAGCGCGGGGGCGACGGCGGTGATACAGCCCGGCGGCTCCATGCGCGATCAGGACGTGATCGACGCCGCCAACGCCGAAGGACTGGCGATGGTCTTCACCGGAATGCGGCATTTCCGGCACTGACGCTTGCGCATCGCGCATTGAAGGCCCATTGATCCCCAATGTCACCGATCCTGAAAACATGGCTGGTCGCCATCGCCGCCTTCGCCACGGACCAGGCAACGAAATACGGCGTTCTGTTCGGCCTCGATCTCCTGACGCTGCGGATCGTGGATGTCTTTCCGCCCTACCTGACGTTCATCCTGGGGCGGAACACCGGCATCAACTTCGGCCTGTTCGCCGATGGCGGCGACTGGGGACGCTTCATCCTGATCACGTTCGCGGTCGGCGTCTCGGCGCTTCTGACATGGTGGGCGCGGGGCCAGCGTGGCTGGCTCATGCCCTTCGCCTTCGGGATGGTGATCGGCGGCGCGCTCGGCAACGCGATCGATCGGGTTCTCTACGGCTGGGTCTGGGATTTTCTCAACATGTCATGCTGCGGTATCAGGAACCCCTACACGTTCAACGTCGCCGATATCTTCATCTTCGCGGGCGCGGCTCTCATCGTGCTGTTCTCGGGCCGCGACGGGAACGCCAAGAGGGCGTGACGCCGCCGCCGAATTCTCCTACACAGGCGGGCGACGGGAGGTGATCGACCATGACCCACAAGGCGCCATTCAGGGTGATGCTGGCTGTCCTCGCATTCGGCGGGCTGGCGGCCTGTTCCGGCGGCGATGTTCGCGATGAGGATCGCACCATCATCCAGGAAATCATGGACCGGGACTCCGGGCCGGACGAGTTTCTCGTGATTTCCCGCCAGCCGCTGATCATCCCGACGGATTCCGGCGCCTCCCTTCCCGCGCCGACGCCGGGCGCGCGAAGCCCGCTTCTGCCGGATTCCGGGGACGCGCTGCGTGCCGCTCTTGGCGGAAGCCCGACCGCCGGGGCAGAAGCCCGGGAGATCACGGCGGGCGAGGGGGCGTTGCTCGCCTCCGCCGGCGCGACCGGCCTTCCCGGCAACGTGCGGCAGCTGATCGCCGCGGATCACGATCAGAGGATGTCATCGGAGGAGAACTTCCTCGGCGTTCTATTCGATGAACCGCTTTTCCCGCCTTATGCCAGCCACAGGCTCGACGCCGTGGCCGAGCTGGAACGGCTGCGCGGTCTCTACCCGCAGGGCGTGCTTGTCACGCCCGATCCGGCCCGGTTCGAACCGGAAGACGACGGCTGAGCGGCCTGGCATGCGAGGAACCCTCTTCGGAACGGACGGTATCAGGGGGCGGGCGAACCTCTGGCCGATGACGCCGGAGATGACGCTTCGTGTCGCGATGGCGGCCGGCCATGTCTTCGCACGTCGCCCTGGCGAACACCGCGTCATTATCGGCAAGGACACGCGCCGATCCGGCTACATGGTGGAAACGGCCCTCACCGCGGGGTTCGCTGCCGTCGGTATGGACACGTTCATGCTCGGCCCGCTCCCCACACCGGCTGTCGGGATGCTGACCCGTTCGATGCGCGCGGATCTGGGCGTGATGATTTCCGCGTCCCACAATCCCGCGGAGGATAACGGGATCAAGTTCTTCGGGCCGGATGGCTACAAGCTCTCGGATGCGCTCGAGGAAGAGATCTCCTCCATCGCCCAGGGCAAGGAAGACCTGCACGTCGCCTCAGGGCGGATCGGACGGTCGAAGCGGCTCGATGACGGCATCTCCCGCTACGCCGAGTTCGTGAAGGGTTCGCTGCCAAGGGACATGCGCTTCGACGGGCTGCGGATCGTCATCGACGCGGCGCACGGGGCAGCCTACAGGGTCGCCCCCCAGGTCCTCTGGGAACTGGGGGCGGAGATCATACCGATCGGCACCGCACCCGACGGGTTCAACATCAACGCGGGGTGCGGTTCGACCGCGCCGCAGATCGCCGCCGAAGCCGTGACGTCGAATGGCGCGCATATCGGCATAACGCTCGACGGCGACGCTGACCGCCTGATCGTGATCGACGAGACGGGACGCATCGTCGACGGCGATCAACTCATGGCGCTCATCGCGGAGCGCCTTCGCGCCCGCGGGCGGCTGGCGCAGGACACGCTGGTGGCGACGGTCATGTCCAATCTCGGGCTGGAGCGGCATCTCGAAGCGCAGGGAATGGGCCTGAAGCGGACGAAGGTCGGCGATCGCCATGTCGTCGCGGAAATGCGGGCCGGCGGCTACTCTCTCGGCGGGGAGCAGTCCGGCCATATCGTTCTGCACGATCACGCAACGACCGGCGACGGGCTGATCGCCGCGCTCCAGATCATCGCCGCGCTGGTCGATAGTGGCCGCCCGGCGAGCGAACTTCTCTGGCGGTTCGAGCCGGTGCCGCAGAAGCTCGTCAACGTGCGCTATTCCGCTGGCGCGGACCCGCTCGCGGCGGACGGTGTGAAGGCGGCAATCGCAGCGGGCGAAACGGCGCTCGGCCGCACCGGCCGCCTTCTAATCCGCAAGTCGGGCACCGAGCCGCTCATCCGTGTCATGGCCGAAGCCGAGGACGAAGCGCTCATGTCCCGCCTGATCGACGACATCGTGGCCGAGGTCGAAGCGGCGGCAGGCTGACCGCCCCTACAGGTCGTGAAGATGCGCCAGCGCCCCGGCGATGACCGGATCGGCGCCGTCCTGCGCCTCGTCGATGAAGGGCTGCATGGCGCTCGCCAGTTGCTTGCCCAGCTCCACGCCCCACTGGTCGAAACTGTTCACGTCCCAATAGACGCCTTCGACGAAGGCACGATGCTCGGCCAGTGCGATGAGCCGTCCGAGGGTGCGGGGATCGAGCCTGCGGTAGAGAAGCAGCGTCGAGGGGCGATTTCCGGGGAAGGTCCGATGCGGGGCAAGAGTGGTGGCCTCAGCCTCCGCCAGCCCCTCCTGCAGCATCAGTGCGCGGGCTTCCTCCTCCGTCCGACCACGGACGAGCGCCTGCGCTTGGGCGAGACAATTGGCCAGGAGGATGCGCTGCAGCCCGTCCATCCCCGCATCCTGCCCAAGGCGCGCCACCATGAACTCGACCGGCTGGATGTCCTCCGACTGGTGGAGCATCTGGAAATACGCGTGTTGCGCATTGGTCCCTGCACTGCCCCAGACGACCGGACTCGTCTCCGCTCCGACATGCGCGCCGCCCCGCGTCACCCGCTTGCCGTTCGATTCCATGTCGAGTTGCTGGAGGTATTGCGGCAGCAGCGCAAGCCGCTGGTCATAGGGGACCACAGCCCGCGTGCCGTATCCGCAGACATTGCGATGCCAAACGCCGACGGTCGCCATGAGGACGGGCAGGTTCCGCTCCCACGGCGCTTCGGCGAAATGGCGATCCGCCTCGTGGGCCCCTTCGAGAAACTCCTCGAAGCAGTGCGTCCCCATGCCGATCATCAGCGGCAGCCCGATGGGAGACCAGACGGAATAGCGCCCGCCCACATAGTCGCCGAAACCGAAGCAGCGGCTTGCGGGGATGTTGAACTCCTCCGCCGCACGCTCGGGCTTCGATGTCAGGGCCGCGAAATGGTGGCCGGGTTCGGCCACCACCTCCCGCATCTTCGCGAGCGCGACGCGGGCGGTTTCCATCGTCTCGATCGTGGAGAAGGATTTCGACGCGATGATGAAGAGCGTCCGGCCGAGATCGGCGGTGCGGAAAACGTCCGCGAGGTCCGCCCCATCGACGTTCGAGACGAAATGAAGCCGCGGCCCGTCCATATGCCGGCCGAGCGCTTTCGACACGAGGACTGGGCCGAGATCGGAGCCGCCGATCCCGATATTCACCACGTCGGTGAACGCACCGTCGAGCGCGCGATAACGGCCCGAGCGAACCTCCTCGGCGAAGGCGAAACAGGCCCGGCGGCTTTCCAGAACCTCTTCACGCACATCTTCGGCAGGCCACGGGCCAGCCTGCGGCAGGCGCAATGCCGTGTGAAGAACGCGCCGCCCTTCGGTTCCGTTGATCGTCTCGCCACCGAACATCGCGGCGCGGCGGGCATCGAGATCGCGCGCCATCAGGATCGAAAAGAGCATCTCCCGCGCCCGTTCGGTCATCGTCGTCCGGGAGTAGTCGTAGAGAATGTCGTCCATCCGCGCCGAGAACCCGGCGAACCGCTCGGGATGGCGGTCGAACAGATCCGCGATGCGGTGGCCGGTTTCCTCGGCGATGGCGTGAAAGCTCATGGTCGTCCTTCCTCAGGCGATGGAGATGTCGAGCCCGATATCGAGCGTTCCCGCCGCCATGGTGATCTTCGATGTGGAGATGAAATCTACACCCGTCTCGGCGATCGCCCGGATCGTGTCGAGATCGACATTGCCGGACGCCTCGAGCCTTGCGCGCCCCTTGTTGATCGCAACCGCCTCCCGCAACTGGTCAGGCGTCATGTTGTCGAGAAGCACCGCCTTCGCGCCCGCGTCGAGGGCTTCTTCGAATTGTGCAAGCGTATCGACCTCGATCTCGATCGCGAGCAGGTGGCCCGCATAGGCCTGAGCCCGTTCGAGCGCGGCGCGCACGCCGCCACAAACGGCGATGTGATTGTCCTTGATCAGGATCGCGTCGTCGAGGCCGAAGCGGTGGTTCGCCCCGCCGCCGATCCGCACGGCGTATTTCTCCAGCGCGCGCAGGCCCGGCGTCGTCTTGCGGGTGCAGGTGACGCGGGCGGCCGTCCCTTCGATCTGCGTGGCGAAGCGGCGGGTATGCGTCGCGATGCCGGAAAGGTGCATGAGGAAGTTGAGCGCGACCCGCTCGCCGGCAAGAAGCGCGCGGGCAGGCCCCTCGATCCGCGCGATGTCCTGGCCGGGATGGACATGGTCGCCCTCGCGGATCAGCGGCGTGGCATCAAGCCCATCTCCGACCTGCGCGAACGCCTCCATGGCGAGTGGCAGCCCGGCGACGACACCGTCACCGCGAACGTTCATCACCGCTGTGGCACGCGCGTCCGGCGTGATCGTGGCGAGGCTCGTCACGTCGCCCGCACGGCCCAGATCCTCGACCAGCGCGCGAGAAACGGCGTCGACCACGATCAGGCGGGGAAGCTCCGGTGCGAGGGGCTTGTGCATTCTCGGTCCTCGTGATCGGGTGCGCGCGACGAAGCCGGAGGGCCTGACCGATGCACCCAAGATACCGCGACGTTCATGCCGCAATCCTCGCCTTGTGTGAAGGGGAACGGGACGAGGTGGCGCTGATGGCGACGGTCGCCTGCGAATTGCACCACGCCTTCGGGTATTTCGACTGGACGGGATTCTACAGGGTCACGGAACCCCGGCTGCTGAAGATAGGCCCCTACCAGGGCGGGCACGGCTGCCTCGTCATCCCGTTCGATCGGGGCGTCTGCGGTGCGGCCGCGCGGACGGGCGAAACCCAGCTCGTGCCGGATGTCGACGCTTTCCCCGGGCACATCGCCTGTGCAAGCTCCACGCGGTCAGAGATCGTCGTGCCGGTCCGCAACGCTAAGGACGAGCTGATCGGCGTGCTCGACGTGGACAGCGACACGCCCGATGCCTTCGATGCGGACGACCAGGCGGCGCTGGAGCGCATCGTGGCGGATGTCTTCGCGCGCTGAGGGCGCAGGGGCCTCCGGCGGAAGTTTTTGGCGAACCGTGAAGCCTGTGCGCTTGACCCCGTTCGGGCGGCGGGGTGAACTCTGTCCATGCGGTCAGAACGGGGGCGGGCATGAAAAGCTGGCAGGAGGTGGCGGCGGATCTCATCGCCGTGGCCGCGGGGCGGCAGGCGGCGGACATGGTCGTTCGAGGCGGCGTCTGGGTGAACGTGCAGAGCCGCGAGGCGATCGAGCGCACCGATATCGCGATCCGCCACGGCCGCTTCGCCTATTGCGGGCCGGATGCGGGCCACTGCATCGGCGAGGGGACGCGGGTGATCGAGGCCGATGGCCGGTTCATGGTGCCCGGCCTTTGCGACGGTCACATGCATGTGGAGTCCGGCATGTTGACGGTCACGGAGTTCGTTCGCGCCGTCGCGCCCCATGGCACGACCTCGATGTTCGTCGATCCCCACGAGATCGCCAATGTGCTCGGCCTGCGGGGCGTGCGGCTGATGCATGACGAGGCGATGGTGCAGCCCGTCAACGTCTTCGTGCAGATGCCGTCCTGCGCGCCTTCCGCGCCGGGGCTTGAGACGACCGGGTTCGAGATCACACCGGAGGACGTGGCCGAGGCGATGGGCTGGCCGAACATCGTGGGCCTAGGGGAGATGATGAACTTCCCCGGCGTGATCCACGGCGACGAGAAGATGCTGGCCGAGATCGCCGCGACCCAGGCGGCGGGCAAGACGGTGGGCGGGCACTACGCCTCGCCGGACCTCGGGCCCGCCTTCCACGCCTATGCCGCGGGCGGCCCGGCGGACGATCACGAAGGCACGCGAGAGGAAGACGCGATCGCGCGGGTGCGGCAGGGGATGCGGGCGATGCTGCGGCTCGGCTCGGCCTGGTATGACGTCGAGGCGCAGATCACCGCCGTAACGCAGAGGGGCCTCGATCCGCGCAACTTCATCCTGTGCACCGACGATTGCCATTCCGGAACGCTGGTCAATGACGGGCACATGAACCGTGTCGTCCGCCATGCGATCGAATGCGGATGCGATCCCCTGGTCGCGCTCCAGATGGCGACGATCAATACGGCGACCCATTTCGGGATGGAGCGTGAGATCGGCTCCATCGCACCGGGGCGGCGGGCGGATATGATCCTGACCTCCGATCTGCGAACACTGCCCATCGAAACCGTGATCGCCCACGGGACGGTCGTGGCGGAGGACGGCCGCATGCTGGCCGAGCGGCCCGATTTCGACTGGCCCGCCGACACGAAGGCGACCGTGCGGATGAAGTCCGCGGTGGAGGCGGAGAGCTTCGACATTCACGCCAACTCGGAAACCGTGCGCGCCCGCGTGATCGGTGTGGTGGAGAACCAGGCGCCGACGAAGGCGATGGAAGCGGATCTGCCCGTCCGCGAGGGAATCGTTCAGATGGACCGCGCGCGGGATGTCGCGCAGATCGCCCTCGTCGAACGCCACCGCGCCACGGGCCAGGTGACGAACGCCTTCGTATCGGGCTTCGGCTATGACGTCGACTGCGCCGTCGCCTCCACGGTTGCCCATGACAGCCATCACATGATCGTCGTCGGCACGAACAAGGATGACATGGCGATGGCGGCGAACCGCCTTCGCGAGGTCGGCGGCGGGGCCGTCGTGTTCCGGGGCGGGGAGGAGATCGCCATGGTGGAGTTGCCGATCGCAGGGCTGATGTCCGATGAACCGGCCGAGACGGTGGCGGGCAAGGCCGCGCGTCTCGTCGAGGCGATGGGCGAATGCGGTTGCCGGCTGAACAACGCCTACATGCAGCATTCCCTTCTGGCGCTCGTGGTGATACCGGAATTGCGCATCTCCGATATCGGGCTGGTGGATGTCACCCGGTTCGAGGCGACAGACCTGATCATCAGTTGAAGGCCCGCACGATGCGCTTTCCCGACCCGCTTGCAGAGCTGCGGATCCTTTCGCCCGAGGATCGCGACCCGAGCCTTCATACCGATGCGGAGGATGCGGTCGAGGCGATCATCGCCCGTTACGGCGAGGCGGTCGTCTTTCTCCGGGAGCGTTTTGCCGCCGTCATGGACGGGGCAGCGCCCGAGGGCCGCTATCGCGCGTTCTATCCGCAGATCCGGATCGTCACGACATCCTTCGCTGCCGTGGACAGCCGCCTTGCCTTTGGTCATGTCTCGGAGCCGGGCACCTATGTCGCGACGATTTCGCGCCCGGACCTGTTCCGCAACTACCTGCTGCAGCAACTCGGCCTGCTGATCCGCAACCATGGCGTCTCCATCGAGGTAGGCCGATCGGCGACGCCCATCCCCCTGCATTTCGCGCTGCCGGAAGGCGCGCATGTGGAAGGTTCGATCGAGGATCGGCTCGGTCGCCCCCTGCGCGACGTGTTCGATGTGCCCGACCTCACCACCACGAACGACGATATCGTCAACGGCTATGGGGAAGACGAGGACGGTCAGCGCCCGCTTGCGCCCTTCACCGCCCAGCGGGTCGATTATTCCCTCGCCCGGCTCGCCCACTACACGGCGACGAGCCCGCGCCACTTCCAGAACCACGTCCTTTTCACCAACTACCAGTTCTACATGGACGAGTTCGTGCTTTACGCGCGCGCCGCGATCGAACGCGGCGAATACGAGACATTCGTGGAGCCCGGGAACGTGATCACCACGCGCGAGGGAACGACCGGAACACCGGTGGCGAAGCTTCCCCAGATGCCGACCTATCACCTTACGCGGAAGGACGGATCGGGGATCACGATGGTGAATATCGGTGTCGGCCCCTCCAACGCGAAGACGATCACCGATCACATCGCCGTCTTGCGCCCGCATGCGTGGCTCATGCTCGGGCATTGTGCGGGGCTGCGCCATTCCCAGAGCCTCGGGGACTATGTGCTCGCCCATGCCTATGTCCGGGAGGATCACGTTCTCGACGATGACCTGCCGGTGTGGGTGCCGATCCCGGCGCTGGCCGAGATACAGGTCGCGCTGGAACACGCGGTCGAGGAGATCACCGGGTTCGAAGGCTACGAGCTGAAGAAGATCATGCGCACGGGCACCGTCGTCACGATCGACAACCGCAACTGGGAACTGCGCGACCAATCCGGCCCCGTGAAGCGGCTGAGCCAGTCCCGCGCCATCGCGCTCGACATGGAGTCGGCCACGATCGCGGCGAACGGGTTCCGCTTCCGGGTGCCCTACGGAACACTCCTGTGCGTCTCCGACAAGCCGCTGCACGGCGAGTTGAAGCTGCCGGGCATGGCGACCGACTTCTACAAGCGGCAGGTCGCCCAGCACCTGCTGATCGGGATCCGGGCGATGGAGAAGCTCCGCGACATGCCGCTGGAGCGGCTCCACAGCCGGAAACTGCGCAGCTTCGAGGAAACGGCCTTCCTGTAGGGGTTTTCATAGGGGATCAACGGACTTTTCACGCGAAACGGCGAAAAAAGCGTTGAGCCTCGCCCTTCATTGGGGTCAATTAACGCTCAGCCCAAGGCACTTGGGATTTTACACCTGAACAGGGACGGAATTCATGGCACAAAAACCGATGACGAAGACGCAACTCGTTGCAGCGCTCGCGGAAAAGTCCGGCACGGACAAGGCCCAGGCAGGCCGTTTCCTCGATGCGCTTACGGAAATCGTCTCGGGCGAGGTTGCCGATGGCGGCGCGGTGACGCTTCCGGGGCTCGGCAAGTTCGCTTGCCGCGAGCGGCCCGAGCGCATGGTCCGCAACCCTGCGACCGGCGACCAGATCAAGAAGGAAGCCGATCGCACGGTGAAGTTCACCATCGCCAAGGCGCTCAAGGATGTGATCAACGGTTGATCGCTCTTCTGATTGCGGGTTCCGGGCCGTCCTTCGGGGCGGCCTTTTTCATTGTGGGGAAGTGACAGAAAGCGCCTCGGGCGCTACCACTTCCGACATGAACACTACACCGACCGACGCGACCGAGGAGTTCCTCGAAGGATTGCGGAACGCCCTGCCGGAGGGCCGCTTGCGCCCCGTCGACCCCGGCTACCTCGAAGAGCCGCGCGGGCGGGCCCGAGGGCGGGCGGCGGCCCTTCTCCTGCCCCGTTCCACCGAAGAGGTCTCGACCATTCTGGCCGCATGCAACGAGGCGGGTGTCGCGGTGATCCCCTATTCGGGTGGCACGGGCCTCGTCGGCGGGCAGGTTTCCGGCGAGGGGCCGCTTCCGGTCCTTCTGTCTCTGGAGAAGATGGACCGGATCCGCGAGGTCGATCCGGCCGGTGGCGTTCTCGTGGCAGAAGGCGGAACCATCCTCGCGACCGTGCAGGAGGCGGCAGCCGAGGTTGGCCTCCTGTTTCCGCTTTCCCTTGCGTCCGAGGGATCCGCGCGGATCGGTGGGCTGCTGGCGACGAATGCGGGCGGTATCAACGTCATCCGGTATGGCAACACGCGCGATCTCGTCCTCGGGGTCGAGGCGGTTCTGGCCGACGGCACGGTCATCAGGGGCCTGTCTTCGCTGCGGAAGGACAACACAGGCTATGACCTGCGTCACCTGCTGATCGGCTCCGAGGGAACCCTCGGCGTGATCACCGCGGCGAGCCTGCGGCTGTTCCCCCGCCCAGCGGAGATCGCGACCGCTTTCGCGGCCGTGCCCGATCCCGCTGCAGCCGTCGCGCTTCTTGGGCGGATGCGCGAGGCCGCCGGTGACAGCATCTCGGCCTTCGAGATCATGTCGTCGGAAGGCTTTGCCTTCCTGGAGGAAACCGGGCTTGCGCCGAGACCTCCCGTCGAAGACCCGGGAGACTGGTGCGTCCTGATCGAACTTGGAGGACGCGGCGTATCCCGAACGCTGGAGGAAGCGCTGGCCACCGCGTTCGAGGCGGGTGAAGTCACCGATGGCGCGCTCGCGCAGAACGAGACGCAGCGAAAGGCCATGTGGGATGTGCGCGAAACGATACCGGAGGCAAATCGCCTCATCGGCTCGGTCGGCAGTCATGACATCTCGATCCCGGTCGCGCGGATCCCCGACTTCATGAAGGAGGGCGCGCAGGCGGTTTCGGCTCTGGACGAGAGCCTGCGTATCAATGCCTTCGGCCATCTTGGCGACGGGAACCTGCACTACAACGTCTTTCCCGCCCGCGGGCGGGCGCGCTCCGACTACGACCAGGTCAAGGGCGCCGTGCAGGACGCGATCCACGATCTCGTTCAGGCCCATGGCGGCTCCATCAGCGCAGAGCATGGCATCGGGCGGTTCAAGGCCCATGATCTCGCGCGCCGGGCGGACGCCGGAAAACTCGCGGCGATGCACGCCATCAAGGCGGCGCTCGACCCGCGCGGCATCCTCAATCCCGGAGCGGTTCTGGCGACCCGTCGCCCAGGGTGAGCGGCGCGGCCGGGCGAACGAGGTCGGATGTTCCCAGGGGCTGATCCGGCCGCCCGAGCCGATACCGTGTGACCCAGTGCAGCCGCTCTTCCGCGCGGGTGATGGCGACATAGGCGAGGCGCTTCCAGAGAGGGACGCCGGCCTCCACCCGCCCCGCGCGGGATGCCGCGTAGAGATCGGGCGCGAAGACCTGCACTTCCGGCCATTGGCTGCCTTGCGCCTTGTGGATCGTGACGGCGGCGCCGTGCAGAAACACGGCCCCCATTCGCGCCGCAAAGGGAATGAAGGGTTCTTCCTCGTCGGGCTTCTCGATCTTGATGATCGTCGCGACACTGATCTGCGGCTGCTCGGCATTGGGCAGATGCAGGAGCGAGAAACCATCCCGCTGGCCCTTGCGGACGAACACGGCCTGCGCCCCCTTGACCAGACCGCGGGCCTCCAGATCGATGCGCTTCTTGCGGTGCTTCAATGGCAACTCGATGCCGTCGCAGATGAGCGGCTCCCCCGGGACGAGACTGTCGTCCGGCACGCCATAGGCCGCGCGGAAGGCGGCGATGAGCCTGATCCGCGTCGCGTTGCGCCACACGAGGATCGGCGAACGGGCCATCATCGCGGCATCGGCACGGGGCGCGATGACGACGCGGTCGTCCCGCGCCGCCGCGTCCTCCACCAACCGTTCGAACGCGGGAAATTCGAGCGCCGGATCCCCGAGTGCGTGGGCCAGATCGAGGATCGGGCTGTCGGTCGCCTGGCGATGGATACGACCGAGCATGCGCTTTCGCTGCTCCGGGATCCCGTCGAAGACCATCGCCCCCGACTGCCCGACCGGGGCGAGCTGGGCGGGATCGCCGAAGAGGACCAGTGTGGGGAATATCTCTCTCAGGTCTTCGAACTGGCGTTCGTCGAGCATCGAACTCTCGTCGATGAAGCCGATATCCAGCGGATCGTCGCGCCGTTTCCAGCCGGTGATGAAATCCGATCCTCTCAGGCCGGCCGCCGCAAGCGCACCCGGGATCGAAGCGATGGACCGGTAGAACGCGAATGCGCGGTCGAGCGCTTCGTCCGCCAGCCCCTCCACCTTCGGGCGATCGCGCTCACCGGCCAGCCATTGGGCGATCTTCTCGTATTCGGGGTCGTAGATCGGTGTGTAGAGGATGCGGTGGATCGTCGTCGCCGGAACGCCGCGCGCGCGCAGGACCGAAGCGGCCTTGTTGGTCGGGGCGAGAACCGCGAGTGTCCGCCTGTCCTTGCGCCTGCGTCCTTCCCACTCCGCGGAAATGGTCTCGACACCGGCATCGGACAACACGCGCACGAGATCGGCAAGAAGCGCCGTCTTTCCCGAACCGGCCTTGCCGAGGATGGCGACGACACCACCCCCGCCCTTACCCGGCGGTGCGATCCTGCCTTTCGCGATATCGACACCGGCCGATTCAAGCGCAAGCGCGAGCGCGTCACGGGCGGCGGCTTGATCGGGAGAGAGTTCGAGTGGCGGCGTGCGCATGGACCCGGACCCTATAGCGGGGCGCACGCGGTCACCAGATCGAAACGCCTCAGCGCAGGGTCAGCCGCTCGATCCGCGAGACCATCAGCGTGTCGGTGTCGTCGCTGTCGCCGGAAACGGCGAGGCCGACGAGCACACCCGCCTCCTCTCCGAAGGCGGCCCTGAAATCGGCACGAATATCGGCCGTCTCGGAGAAGGAGCCAGGCCCTGCAGGGCGCTTCACGATAACGAAGCCCCGGCCCTCCAGGCGGCGAGACGGGCTGGCGAAGCCGCTCCCCGCAGGTCGGTCGCCGCCGTAGACATAGGAAAGGATGCGAACGTCATCCGCCCCCATGAGGCTCGTGATCGAGGCGCCTTGCGCGGCTCGGCGGGCCGTCTCCGGACCGGCGAAAACGAACGAGAGTGCGGCATTGCGATCCTCGCCACCGCGTTGCGTCAGGTCCGTCGGCGGCACCGAGCGCTCCGACGACCAGGACCATGACGCCGTCGTCGCATCCGCGAAACGCGGGTCGAGCCGCGTCCATGCAAGACCGGTTGCGTTCTCCGCACGGATCTCGATCCGGTCGCCCAGCATCTCGAACTGGGTCGAGCGCATCAGCGGAAAGCTGACAGGCTGCCATGCGCCGTCGAAGGTGACGGATTCGGCGGAGGCCGGGCCGGCGACCAGAAGGAAAGCGACCGTAGCGGCGGAAACAACGGTTTTCATGCATCGATGGCTAGCCTGCGCGGGTTGGTTTGGAAAGCGGCAATCAACCGCGAAGCCTGCCAGCGAGCACGCGCTGTTCACGTCGCCTGAACGTCGGCACGGAACCGCTCATCGGTCAGGGTGCGGAAACCATTCCTCCCGGATGCCGCCGAATCGCCCCTGCCAGTTCGAGATCGGTCAACGCGGCGAGCACGACAGCCGCTGGTTCGCCCAACTGGCGGATGAGAACGTCCTCCGGGATCGGGGTCGTGGAAACGAGACCCTGGACCGTCTGATGCAGTGTTTCGGGCAGGGGTTCGTCGCCCAGCCAGAGCCCGGTGGTCTCGTGGAAGGCGGCTTCGGCCGAGAGATGCGGGCGGGGCCCGGTGTCGAGTTCGTCGAGCACGTCCCGTGCATCGCGCACCAGCGTCGCGCCCTGCCGGATCAGGGCGTTGCATCCGGCCGCCCGGGGATCGAACGGGTTGCCGGGCGCGGCCATCACCTCCCGCCCCTGTTCGAGAGCGAGCCGCGCGGTGATCAGCGAGCCGGACCGTTCCGCCGCCTCGATCAGCACCACGGCGCGCGACAGGCCCGAAACGATCCTGTTGCGCTTGGGAAAGTGGCGGGCGAGCGGCTGAAAGCCCATCGGCGCTTCGGACAGGATCAGGCCCTCGGCCGCCAGGCGGTGATAGAGGCCGGTGTTCTGGCGGGGATAGATCACGTCGACACCGCCGGCGAGGATGGCGATCGTACCCGTCGGCGCGCTTGCCTCATGGGCGGCGGTATCGATCCCACGCGCCAGCCCCGACACGACCACATGCCCCGCCGCACCGATCCCCGCCGCGAGATCGCGGGCGAAACGTTGGCCGATCGCGGAGGCGTTGCGCGCGCCGACGATGGCGATACCGCTGCTGGCCAGAAGCTCCACCCGACCGATCGCCCAGAGGATCGCCGGGGCATCCTCGAGCGCGGCGAGGTGTTGCGGATAGGGCGCGCGCCCGAGGATCAGCGCCGCTGCCCCGGCATCCGCGGCGCGGCTCATCTCCGCGCGGACCGATGGAATTTCGGCGGGGCGGTAGCCGCGCTGGCCGGCACGCGCCGCCCGGGACGGCAAGGCCTCGAGCGCCCTCTGTGCCGATCCGTGTTCCCTGACGAGGCGCCGGAAGGTCGACGGACCGATCCGTTCGGACCGTGCAAGGCGCAGAGTCGCGAGGAGGTCCTCATCCTGCTCACAACCGGGAATCGACACCATCGTGTTCAAGGCCGGGCGCCTCCTTGCCGGCCAGTCTGAACGGAAGCCGTTAACGGAAGGTGAATCAGCCCCTGTCGCCGATCCTCGGTTCCTCGCCCCGGACGAGACGCGCGATGTTCGCCCCGTGCCTGGCGAAGATCAAAACCCCGAGGAGAACGGCGAGCCAGATCAGCGGCTCGGCGCCCGTCAGCCACAGCCAGACGGGCGCGAGCGCGGCCGCAACGAGGGCCGAAAGCGACGAGATCCGGGAAAGGAAAGCCGTTGCCAGCCATGCAAGGCAGGCCGCGAGACCCGCCGGCCAATGAAGCGCGAGCATGAGGCCGAGGAATGTCGCGACACCCTTGCCGCCCCGGAAACGCAACCAGACGGGATAGAGATGCCCGATGAAGGCGCCGAGCGCGGCGATCTGGGCGGCGAGGCCGCCATAGAGTTCGGCCGCGATCAGCACGGCGACCGCGCCCTTGGCGCCGTCCAGAACGAGCGTCAGCGCAGCGGCGCCCTTGTTTCCGGTCCGCAGAACGTTCGTCGCACCGATATTGCCGGAGCCGATCCTGCGCAAGTCGCCGAGGCCGAACGCACGGGAGACGAGGACGCCGAACGGGATCGAGCCGAGGAGGTAACCGGCCAGGAAGATGGCGAGCAGCCAGGGCCACACCTGTCCCCAGCCGAGAATGTCCGGAAACCAGGCCCTCACGCCGTCACCTCCCGCCCCGCGACCCATGTCCGAAGGGCTTTCCCCTGCATCAATCTCAGATCGTAGGGCGTGTTCTTGGATTTCGAGGCGAGCGACCACCGGTCGAGCTTGTAGGGCCGATCCGGATCGAACAGCACGAGGTCGGCAGGCGCGCCGGGGCTGAGCCGCCCTTGCGGAAGGCGCAGGAGCCTGGCGGGGTTGAGGCTGAGGAACCGCCAGAGTTCCGGTATCGTCAGATGGTGGTTGTGAACGAGCTGAAGCGCGGCGGGCAAAAGCGTTTCCAGCCCCACCGCGCCGCTCGCCGCCTCCTCGAAGGGCAGGCGCTTGCTGTCCTCGTCCTGCGGCGTGTGCATGGATGAGATCACGTCGATCTGCCCGTCCTGGAGCGCCGCGATCATCGCGAGGCGATCCTCCTCGCTGCGCAGGGGCGGCTTCACCTTGAAGAAGGTTCGATAGTCGGCGACGTCGAGCAGGTTCAGCGTCAGGTGATGAATCGACGTCCCTGCCGTCACCGGCAGTCCGCCATCCTTCGCGCGGCGCAGGGGCGCGAGCGCATGGATCGTCGTGATCTGGTCCGCGTGGTAGCGCACGCCCGTCGCCTGCACCAATGCGAGATCCCGCTCCAGCCCCATCCGTTCGGCGAGGGGGGAAACGGCGGGAAGCCCGAGTTGGGAGGCATATTGCCCGCTCGTCATGCAGGCGCCCGCGCTCAGGACGGGTTCCTGCGGATGCCCGATCACGAGCGCATCGAGACCGGCGGCATAGGACATGCAGCGCGACAGGACCTTCGTATCGCGCACCGGCTCATCGCAATCGGTGAAGGCGACGGCGCCTGCATCCTTGAGAAAACCGATCTCCGTCATTTCCTCGCCCCGGCGGCCCTTCGTCAGGGCCGCCATCGGCAGGACGCGGACGGAGGCAGCCTCCGCCGCCCGGCGGCGATGGAAGGCCAGGGTCTCGGGATTGTCGATCGCGGGATCGGTGTCCGGCCGGGTCACCATGGTCGTGATCCCGCCCCGCACGGCGGCAAGGCCACCCGAGCCGAAGCTTTCCTTGTGGCGCTCCCCCGGTTCGCAGATCTTCACGCCGATATCGATGATCCCCGGCGCGAGGCAATGCCCACCGCAATCGACGATATCCCCGCCCGTCGGGCCATCGGGATCGACCGCGGCGATCATGCCGTCCTCGATCAGGAGCGAGCCGTGATGCTCCTCCCCCGCTTCGGGGTCGATCAGACGGGCGTTCGTCAAGAGGTATCTCATCCGGCTCGTTCCTCGATCGCCGCCTCGATCCGCGCCTTCGTTTCCGCCGGATCATGTTGATATTTCATCAGGTGCTTGTCGCCGCCCCGCGTGACGATCTGGACGGCGGAGCCGAGGGTGCGCACGGTCCCGATCTCCAGAAGCCCGATGGCCCGCCCTTGCGGACCGAGAAGCCTGCGGTCCGTCAGGTCCCAGCGGGCGTGCAGTTCATCGGAGGCGAGGTAGAAAGCCCGCACGGCAACCGCCGCGAGCGCGCCCACCGCGCCGGTCCACCAATGCGGATTGCCCATCGCCATCAGGACACCCATCCCGGCCGCCATCAGGAACACCGCCACCCAGGCGTTGGAGCGCCAGTAGGCCGGGCGGCTGGCATGGAATCGCTCCACGATGTGCTCGCCGTCGGCAAGGGGGGTGGTGGGCTGCATCGCTTCGGTCATGCCGCCACCCAGAACATCAGCGCAGCGACGGCGAAGAGGACGACAAGCGCCAGCATCGCGAACCGGCCGGACATCGCAGCATCCGAAGACCGCTTTAGCGGTGCGTCAAGCGTCGCGACGAGGCTCAACGGCGGGCGCGGCGCGGGCGCCTCGATTCCACCGGGAAGAGCATCACTGTAGAGAAGGAGCACGGGGCCGGTGATATCGGCGAGTTCTTCGGCGTGTTCCGACGCATCCCGATCAAATCCGTGTTCCGCCCAGAGATATGCGGGCAATCCATCAGAATAGGCGTCGCTTGCGAGAAGGTCCGCGTGCCGGGGCTCCAGCGTTTCAAGCCCCAGTGCCTCGGCCAGTGGCCAGGAAACAAGCTGCCCACCCATTTCATAATCCGCCTTCCCGAAGGCAGGCAGATCCGCATCGGAGAGGTCGATGGAAAAGACCCAGAGGGTGCGTCCACTCACGCCCGTGCCTCCATCAGGAGTTCCATCGCGGCCATGCGCACGGCGACGCCCATCTCCACCTGTTCCTGGATCACGGAGCGGTTGATGTCGTCGGCCAGTTCGCCGTCGATCTCCACACCCCGGTTCATCGGGCCGGGATGCATGACGATCGCGTCGGGCCGTGCCACCTTCAGCTTTTCCGCGTCCAGCCCGAAACGGTGATAGTACTCGCGCACCGAGGGGATGAAAGCGCCGTCCATCCGCTCCTTCTGGAGGCGCAGCATCATCACCACGTCCGCGTCGCGCAGGCCCTCGGTCATGTCTTCCGTGACCTCGACCCCGAATTTCTCGATCCCCGCGGGCATGAGCGTGCGTGGCCCGATCAGGCGGACCCGGTTCTCCAGCTTGCCGAGCAGGATGATGTTGGAGCGGGCGACGCGGCTGTGGGCGATGTCACCGCAAATCGCGATGGTGAGCCGCTGGATACGCCCCTTGCGCCGCCTGATGGTGAGCGCGTCGAGAAGCGCCTGGGTCGGATGCTCATGCCGCCCGTCGCCCGCGTTCAGCACCGCGCAGTTGACCTTCTGCGCCAGAAGCGCCACGGCGCCTGAATGGGGATGACGCACGACGAGAAGATCGGGATGCATGGCGTTGAGCGTCATCGCCGTGTCGATCAGCGTCTCGCCCTTCTTGACGGAACTGGCCTGGACGGCGAGGTTCATCACATCCGCGCCGAGCCGCTTGCCCGCGATCTCGAAACTCGCCTGGGTGCGGGTGGAATTTTCGAAGAACATGTTGATCTGGGTGAGACCGGCGAGGGTATCGCCCCGCTTGTTCGGCCCGCGTTCCTGCTCGACGAAACGGTCGGCACGATCGAGAACGGCATGGATATCCGCCGGGCTCAAATCCGCGATCCCGAGAAGGTGTCGGTGGGTGAACATGGCGTGCCCCTGCGCTTTCCCCTCGCTTATACGACGGGGGCGGATCGGGGCAAGTGGGCGACCCGTCCCCGTTTCGACACATCGAATCCGCCTTCAGGTTTCGGGATCGACCCATCCGCGCAAGCGCAGGGCCTGGCGGGGGGCCGGAACCGTCATTCGACCGTTGCGGCGCGGCGTTCGTCGTGGTTTTCCGACTCCAGGTTACGGTTTCCGACTGGAGAGACGGAGGGCGGGCGTAATGCGCTGGAGGGGGATGATGAAGCGGGCGACCTGCATGGCTGCGATCGCGGCCGGACTGGGCGCCGCGCCCGCCCTTGCGGAGTGCGACCCCGGCGAGGAAGTGATCCGCTTCGCGCACGTCACGGCCGAGCGCGGACACCCCAAGGGAGAGGCAGCGCTTCTTCTGTCCGAGCGGATCAACTCGGAACTCGACGGTCGCGCGTGCATGATCGTCTACCCGAACGCCGAACTCTACGACGACGACGAGGCGCTTGCGGCGCTCCTCTCTGGCGATCTCGAAATGGCGGCGCCGTCCCTCTCCAAATTCGAACAGTATACTCTCTCCTTCCGCATCTTCGACCTTCCCTTCCTTTTCGAAGACATCTTCGCGGTGGAGGAGTTCCAGCAGAGCGAGGCGGGCCAGTCCCTCCTCGCTCCGCTGGAGGAAGCGGGGCTCATCGGCCTCGAATACTGGCACAACGGCATGAAGCAGATGTCGGCGAACGTGCCGCTCGAACTGCCGGGCGACGCAGAGGGGCTGGCCTTCCGCGTTCAGGCTTCGGAAGTCCTGATCGCGCAGATGGAAGCCCTCGGCGGCGAAGCCGTGCCGATGGCCTTCAGCCAGGTTCGCGCGGCCCTCGAAGACGGGACGGTGGACGGCCAGGAGAACACCTGGTCCAACATCTACAGCCGCGGGTTCTACGAGGTTCAGGACGGTGTGACCGAAACGAACCACGGGATTCTCGACTATCTCGTCGTCACCTCCGCGGAGTGGTGGAACGGGCTCGATCCGGACCTTCGCGCGGATCTCGAATTCATGCTGCTCGAAGTGACTCATGAGCGGAACCGCTTCGCCTACGAGATCAACGAGATGAACCGTATCTCCATCGTCCAGAACGGCGGCGTGATCCGCACCCTGACCGCCGAACAGCGGGCCGCATGGGAAGAGGTCTTCCAGCCCGTCTGGGACCAGTTCGAACCGCAGATCGGCGCGGAGCTGATCGAGGCAGCGCGCGCTGCGGAAGGTGGTTTCTGAACGATCAGCCGCTTCCGGCGCGTCATTGACACTTGCCGGGGGCACGCCCATGTTCCCGCCCCAGACCAGACAGGGGTGATGCATGGCCGTCGTCGTCGTAGAGAGCCCGGCGAAAGCAAAGACCATCAACAAGTATCTCGGCAACGGTTTCACCGTCCTGGCGAGTTACGGCCATGTCCGCGACCTGCCGCCGAAGGACGGCTCGGTGGATCCAGAAAACGGCTTCGACATGAAATGGGAGGTCGCCTCGGACAGCCAGAAGCATGTCCGTGCGATCGCCGAAGCACTCAAGGACGACGACACGCTCATCCTCGCCACCGACCCTGATCGTGAAGGCGAGGCGATCTCGTGGCACCTTTCGGAAGCGCTCGCCAAGCGGCGCGCGATCAAGAAGGACACCAAGGTGTCGCGCGTGGTGTTCAATGCGATCACCAAGGCCGCCGTGACCGAGGCCATGAAGAACCCGCGAACGGTGGACATGGAGCTTGTCCACGCCTACCTCGCGCGCCGCGCCCTCGATTACCTCGTGGGCTTCAACCTCTCCCCCGTCCTCTGGCGCAAGCTGCCCGGCGCGAAATCGGCCGGGCGCGTGCAGTCGGTCGCGCTGCGGCTGATCGTCGAGCGGGAGATGGAGATCGAAGCCTTCCGCCCGCGCGAATACTGGACCGTGACGGCGACGCTGGAAACACCGCGTGGCCAGTCCTTCGATGCCCGCCTGACGGTCCTTGGCGGCAAGAAACTCGACAAGTTCAGCCTCGGCACCGAGGATGAGGCGGCGCTCGCCGTCGCAGCCGTGAACTCCCGCGATCTCGTTATCGACAGCGTGGAGGCGAAACCGGGCACGCGCAATCCAGCGCCGCCCTTCATGACCTCGACGCTTCAGCAGGAGGCGAGCCGCAAGTTCGGCTTCGGTGCGCGCCAGACGATGCAGATCGCCCAGCGCCTCTACGAGGCCGGACACATCACCTACATGCGGACCGACGGGATCGACATGGCGCCGGAGGCGATCCACGGCGCGCGCGACGCGATCAGGGACAGGTTCGGCGCGAAATACCTCCCCGAGAAGCCGCGCTTCTACAAGAACAAGGCGAAGAACGCCCAGGAAGCGCATGAATGCATCCGGCCCACCGACATGTCGAAATCGGCCGAGGATCTCGGCCGGCTGGAGCCGGAACAGCGCAAGCTCTACGACCTGATCTGGAAACGGGCCGTCGCCAGCCAGATGGAGAGCGCGCGGCTCGAACGCACCACGGTCGAAATCCTGTCCGAGGATCGCGAGGTCGGCCTGCGCGCGACGGGCCAGGTTGTCACCTTCGACGGGTTCATCAGGATCTACGAAGAGGGCCGGGACGACGACGACAGCGAGGACGGCAAGCGCCTCCCCCAGATCATGGAAGGCGAAGCGGCGAAGAAAGAGGGCGTGACGCCCGAACAGCACTTCACCCAGCCCCCGCCCCGCTACACCGAGGCGACGCTCGTGAAACGGATGGAGGAGCTCGGCATCGGGCGTCCCTCCACCTACGCGTCCATCGTCACCACGATCCAGGATCGCGACTACGTCACCAAGGACAAGGGCCGCCTGCTGCCGCAGGACAAGGGCCGCCTCGTGACGGCGTTCCTCGAAAACTACTTCAGCCGCTATGTGAGCTACGATTTCACCGCGCGGCTGGAGGACGAGCTCGACCACGTCAGCGCGGGCGAGCGGGACTGGCAGGAACTGCTGGACGAGTTCTGGCGCAATTTCAGCGCCGCACTTGAGGAAACCAGCGAGCTGCGCATCACCGATGTGCTGGAGAAGATCAACGAGGTCCTGGAGCCGCATCTGTTTCCGCCGAAGGAAGACGGCTCCGACCCGCGTTTGTGCCCACGCTGCGGCGAAGGGCGGCTGAGCCTCAAGACCGCCCGTTCGGGTGGGGCCTTCATCGGCTGCGGCAACTACCCGGAATGCCGCTACACCCGCCCCCTCGGCGGGGAGGTCGAGGGGCAGGAGCTCGATGGCAAGCTCCTCGGCCACGATCCCGAAACCGGCCTGCCGGTGACGCTTCGCGCGGGCCGTTTCGGGCCCTATGTCCAGCTTGGCGAGGCGGATGAGGACAACCCCAAGCCCAAGCGCGCCTCTCTTCCCAAGGGTCTTGCCCCCGAGGCGGTGGACCTCGACAAGGCGCTGTCGCTTCTGTCTCTCCCCCGCCATGTCGGCGACCATCCCGAGGGCGGCACGATCGAGGCCGCCATCGGCCGCTTCGGGCCCTACGTCCTGCACATCGATGTCGAGGGAAAGAAAACCTACGCGAACCTGCCGGAAGCGGACGAGGTTTTCACAATCGGGCTCAACCGGGCGGTCGACCTGATCGCGGAGAAGAAGGCCAATCCGGGCCGCGGGCGCGGACAGGCCGCCGCGCCGCTGAAGGACCTGGGCGAGCATCCCGATGGCGGCAAGGTCTCCGTCATGAAGGGGCGCTACGGGCCATACGTGAAATGGGAAAAGATCAACGCGACCCTTCCCAAGGACGAAGACCCCGAAGCGATCACGCTCGAACGCGCACTCGAACTGATCGCAGAGAAGGCGGCCAAGAAGGGCGGCAAGAAGAAGACGGCGCGCAAGGCGCCCGCGAAGAAGAAGGCCTGACCGCGCTCTGCGGATGACGGCGCGCCCGCGCCGTGATAGGGCGCGGGCATGAGCACTCTTCCCAC
>JBMYPI010000015.1:2584-23498 GCA_049600155.1 Rubricella sp. | reverse complement strand
CCCCGATGAAGACGGCGCCGTAGGCGGTCGGCAGATCGGGTGTCAGGCTGCGCATCACGTCCACGGCGACCGTCCCGGTAAAGGAGCCCAGGCCGAACGCAATGGCCTGCGCCGCGCCGAAGACCCCCATGCGGGTTCCTTCGCGCGCCCGATCTCCCCCGGTCGCGAGCATCATCATCGCGCCGATCGCGGCGACGGCGAAAATCCCGTTGGCAAGCCCCAGTGCGAAGACGTTGGCCTGTACGGGCCAGCTCGCCTGGTGCCCGCCGAAGGCAAGCGCGATAAGCGCGAGGCCCGAGGCCGTGCATCCGCCCACGATCCAGAGCCGGACGGGAACGTGGAGCCAGCGTTTGAGGAGCGTGCCGGACAGAAGAACGACGAACATGCCAAGAAGGGCGCCGGCATGGAGCATGCCGCCGAGCTTGGTGCTCTCTCCCGGTGTCATGCCGAAGACATGGCCCGCGAAGGGTTCCAGGATCAGGTCCTGAAGGTTGTAGGCCAGCATCGCCGCGAAGACGAAGACGGCGAAGGCGCGTGCGGTCGGATCTTCCCATACCTCCCCGAGCGCTTCGCGAAAGCTGCTTTGACGGGCCAGCGGCAGCGCTTGCGGGCGGCCCTCGATCCCGAGCGTTCCCACGAGCGCGAGCGTCATCGCGACGGCGGCCACGATACAAGTGATGGCGACGAGGCGCGCGCTGGAATACGGGTCGAGATTGAGGCCCACCACGATGCCGGTCGCGGCAAGCCCCGCGATCATCATCATCCAGACCGCCGAACCCGCCGCCGCCTTCCGTTCGTCCGAAACGCGTAGTGCAAGAAGTGCCAGAAGGTTCGTGCCAGCGGCACCGATGCCGAAGCCGATCAGAAGGAACGCACCGATCGCGGCCGCGATGCCGGCGAGCGTATGCGTCTCCATCAGCGCGACGGAAAGCGCGGCGCCGATGCCGCCCGCGCACAGGATCGCGACACCGCCGAGGATCCATGGCGTCCGGCGCGCGCCGCCATCCGCGGCATGGCCGAATTTCGGGCGGGCGATCTGGGTTCCGTCATAGAGTGCCACCAGGAAACCGGGCAGGATCGCGGGGAGAGCGAGCTCCACCACCATCACCCGGTTCATCGTCGCCGTGGTCAGCACCACGATGGCGCCGAGCGCCATCTGCACGAGGCCGAGCCTCAGGATGCCGATCCACGAGAGCGGCTTCATGCCATGCCTCCCAGTGCGATCGCGGAAGCCATCATCCCGGAGACGTAGAGAACGACGCCGGTTCCATTGTACCACGGGGCGAGGCCCTTGGGGTCGGTCATCAGTTTGGACATGGCCATGACCTGAAGCATGAGAACGGCGATGACCCACGCCGCGGGGCGCGTTGCGTCCCAATGGATCAGCAGCGCCGCGACGACGACCTGCGGCACCGCCATCACCCAGCAGGCCAGTCGCGCCGCGCGCTCCGGCCCGAGGGTGACGGGCAGCGAATTCAGCCCCTGCCTGGTGTCGCCCTCGATCGCCTTGAAATCGTTGAGTGTCATGATCCCGTGGGCGCCGGCCGCGTAGAGGCCTGCGATCAGCACAACCTCCCAGCGCACGCCGGCGGCGCCTGCCATGACCGCCGCGCCGGTAAACCAGGGCAGGCCCTCGTAACACAGGCCGACGACGCCCGGCCCTATCCAGCCGGAGCGTTTCAGCCGGATCGGCTCGACCGAATAGGCCCAGGCGCAGATCACCGCGAACACCGTCGCGCCGAAGCCCCAGGGGCCGAGAAACGCGCCGACGACGAGCGAAAGCACCGTCCAGGCCCATGCGATGTAGAGCCCCCAGCGTCCCGGCATTCTGCCCGAGGGGATCGGCCGGTGGGGTTCGTTGATCGCGTCGACATGGCGATCGCACCAGTCGTTCGCCGCCTGGCTCATCGCGCAAACGATCGGTCCCGCGAGGAGCAGGCCCAGCAGAACGAGGCCCCAGTTGGACAGCACGGGCTGCCCCGAACTGACCACGCCGCACATGTAGGCCCACATGGGCGGAAACCATGTGACGGGTTTGAGAAGCTCCAGCACGGTGGCGGGAGCGGGATAGGTGCGGGTGTGTTCGGGTATGATGACACTCATAGTGTCAATCTAGATTAACACTCCGAGTCGGGAAAGCAAGGAAACCGCCCCTCGGAAGAAAAGTTTCTCCCGCGCACTGGAATGGCCATCCAAAAAATCAGGCTTCGTCGGCGTCCTGCTGGCCGATCAGACCGAACTTGCGCAGTTTCACGTAGAGAGACTGCCGGGACAGGCCGAGCATCTCCGCGGCCGAAGCGCGGTTGTTGCCGGTCAGCTGGAGCGCCGTCTCGATGCACATCCGTTCGACCACATCCGTCGTCGAGCGGACAAGCTCCTTCAGCGGCGCGGAGCCGACCAGCTCCATCACATGTTCCACCGCTTCGGGGCTGACCGTTTGAGAGCGGACGCGTGAAGCTTCCAGCCGGCTCACGTCACGGATGACGAAACCGTAGCCTTCGCGCTGGCCGTTGAGGTGAACCGTCGAGATCTCCACCGGCGTGACGGAGCCGAACTCGCTGCGCATCGTCGTGGCGTAGATCGGCAGGCGGCCATGCTCCCTCGCGTTGGAAAGCATGACGTTGAGATCGACGCCGGGCCGGCCCAGGAAGCGCGAAAGCGACTGGCTCCGGATCGTGTCCGCGACGGCGACATCGGCCAGGGCGAGAAACGCGTCGTTGCACTGGATGATGCCGCCTGCTGCATCGGTGATGACGATGGCGTCGGATGTCTGCCGGAACAGGGTGTCGAGCGCCTGTTCGATCTCGATCCCGCCGGGCGCTGCGGATTGCTGGCGTGCAAGGCGGCACAGAACGAAGGTTTCCGTGGCGGCGCGGAAGAGAACACAGCCGATCTCGTAGGTCGTTCTGCCGTCGCGCGACCGCGCGGTGAGGTCCGCAGGCTGGCCCGTCGCCCGGACCGAGGCGAGCGTCGCCACGATGTCCCGGTGGGACGCTTCGGCGAACTCATGCTCGAAGACCGTATTGGTCAGTTCCCGGGCGCTGCGGCCGAGAAGCTTCGCAGCGGCCGGGTTGGCATCGATGACGCGGCCGGATTCGGCGTCGAGAACGATCAGGCTTTCGCGGCTCGTTTCGAAGAGGACGCGATAGCGGGTCTCGATCTGGCGGAAGCGCTCGTAATCCTGCTCGAGCGCGAGCTGTGCCTTGACCAGCCTGTCCTGCAGTTTCGAAACGGATCGCAGATCGCGCCCGAGAAAGACGATCGTGTCGACACCGGTCCGGACGGCCGAGTACCGGACGGGAAGCTCCTCGCCGTCCGGCATGACGTGGTTGATCTCGCGCCCGGCCGGCGTGCCGCCCTGAACGGCGTCCTTCAGCAGTTCATCGACCTTGTGCCGGCTGTCGGCGGTCACGAGGTCCTGAAGGCGGGCCCCTTTCCAGGTGGTCGGGACATCGGGAGAGAAACCGTCGGAACCGACCGACATGTCGAGAACCATGCCTTCGGGCGAGACGACGAACGCCACGTCCGATGACGTGGCGATGAGCGTCCCGACAGCCTTCGGATCCACTTCGGAAAAGCGATCGGGATCGGCGAAGAAGAGTGCTGCCTTGTTCACGTCGTCCCTATCCCCGGCCTCACTGGCCATTTACGACCCCTCTGTCACGATGAGTCAACGTTGTGCAACTCTTTTGCGCTCCCGGCCTCGAGAAAGCTGACGATATCGGATACGGAGCCGCCCCACCGGGCCACGGGCACGCCAAGCGCGTCGGGTCCGTGCAGGGCCGTCACCATGCCGCCAACGATGATCGGGCGCCCGGTGAGCGACATATGGAGTCGTCCGACTATGTCTTCAAGATCTGACAGTCGCGTGTTTGTTCCGCATGACAGTCCGATCGCGGTGACGGGCGCCCGTGCCAGTGCGGCGATCAACTCGTCGGCCGTCAGTCCGCCGAAGGTCGTTACATCGAACCCGCGACGCTCGAGCTGCGCCGCGACGACCAGCATCCCGAACACATGCGTTTCGCCCGGCAGGGTCGCTATCGCGATCGCGCGGCGGTCATTGGCGGCATCCCGGCTGCCGATATAGAGCGGCTTCAACCGGTGAAGGACGATCTGCAGATTGGAGTATGCGAAGGCGACATCGACGAAGCTGATCTGATCGCACGACCATTTCTCGCCAAGTCGACCGCTGATCCTGCCGAACGTGTCCTCGAACAGGTGCTCGATGGTCAGTCCGCGCCGGATCAGCCGCTCGAAATAGGCGACGGCTTCATCGGGGGATGCGTCGCACAGCACCATGCAACACTGGCGGATATCGACCTCGATCCTGATCCTGGGGCGGGTGCTCTCGGTCCGTTGCGCGGCGATCACGCCGCCCAGAACCGAGGAAATGAAGGACCGGTTCGCCGGTCCCATCCCGTCCTGTCGCATGTCTGCGCCCGGTGGGTCGGTCGCAACGTCGAAATCGAGCTTCAGGTCTTCCATGTCGTCCTCACCGCTTGCTCCTCCCCGGAGCGATCCCTGTGGAGCGACCGACGACCTCTTTCGGGACGTTTCCTGCGGGCGACTCGCTAAAACTATCCGGCTGATACCCCGAAACTGTCAATGATTATTGACATTCGTTCTGTTCAGCCACTGGCTCGATCTCCAAATCATACTCCAGAAAGCGGATTTTCGTCTTTCTTTTAAACCCATCTCTCGTTGAATGTGGGGTGTATAATCAATTTTACAATCTCTCGTAATCCGACCGATAAATGTGTAAGTTTAATTTGACACATAGGGATGCCGCGATACCCTTCGTTAGGGCGCGCCCGAATGCGGCCCGGAAGAAGCAGCGAGGAACACCATGGGGACCACCACAGTAGACCGTGCCGGACGCGCACCGCTCTACACCCCCGAGCAACGGATCCGGCGGGACGAGACCGTCTGGACGACCGTCCAGGGGATCCTCGCTCCATTGCAGTTTCTCGCCTGCGCGATCTCCATCGCGCTCGTGGTCCGCTATCTGCTCACGGGGGAGGGATACCTCGCCGCGACGGTCTCGATCATCGTCAAGACGGGTTTTCTCTACGTGATCATGGTTACCGGCGCGATCTGGGAAAAGGTCGTGTTCGGTCAATACCTTCTGGCGCCTGCCTTCTTCTGGGAGGACATGGTCAGCTTCGCGGTCATCGCGATCCACACTGCCTATCTGTGGGCGCTCTGGGCCGGCACCGATCCGGTCACCCAGATGACCATCGCGCTGGTCGCCTACACCCTTTACGTCATCAACGCGGTCCAGTTCGTGCTCAAGCTGCGCGCCGCCCGCCTGGAGGGCCGGCTATGACCCTGCACGAGACCCCCGGATGCACCGATACCCCCGTCCTCAAGCAGCGGGGCCAGCGCGAGGTTTTCTGCGGGCTGACGGGAATCATCTGGCTCCATCGCAAGATGCAGGATGCCTTCTTCCTCGTCGTCGGCAGCCGCACCTGCGCCCATCTTCTGCAATCGGCGGCCGGTGTGATGATTTTCGCGGAGCCCCGTTTCGGCACCGCGATCATGGAGGAAACCGATCTCGCGGGCCTTGCCGACGCCAACGAGGAGCTCGACCGCGAGGTCGCACGCCTTCTCGAGCGCCGCCCCGATATCCGCCAGCTCTTTCTTGTCGGCTCCTGCCCCAGCGAAGTGATCAAGCTCGATCTTTCGCGCGCTGCGGAGCGGCTGACGCAGGAGCATGCACCCCATGTGCGGGTGCTGAACTATTCCGGCTCGGGCATCGAAACGACATTCACGCAAGGCGAGGATACCTGCCTCGCTTCGATGGTGCCCATCCTCGGTGAGACCGAGGAGAAGCAGATCCTCATGGTCGGGTCGCTACCGGATGTCGTGGAGGATCAGCTCAAGGGTTACCTCGAGGAGATGGGCATCCCCGTCGCCTGCCTGCCCGCGATGCGCCGCGACATGGAGCCGAAGGTCGGCCCCAACACGCACCTCCTTCTCGCCCAGCCGTTCCTTAGCGAGACGACGCTGGAGCTCGAACGCCGCGGCTGCCGGACGATCAGTGCGCCCTTCCCCTTCGGCGCGGAGGGCACAACCGCCTGGCTGCGCGCCGCCGCCGATCTGTTCGGCGTGAGCCGCGAGACCTTCGAGGCCGTCACCGCCGCACCGCGCGCGCGTGCGGAAAAGGCGGTCGCGCAGGTGGCCGAGGGGCTTCGGGACAAGTCGATCTTCTTCTTTCCCGACAGCCAGCTCGAGATCCCGCTGGCCCGGTTCCTGTCGCGTGAATGCGGCATGATCCCGGTGGAGATCGGCACCCCCTATCTGAACAAGACGCAGATGGGCCCCGAACTCGCACTGATCGCGAGGGGGCCCGTGATCTCCGAGGGGCAGGACGTCGATCTGCAGCTTGAGCGCTGCCGCGAGGCGCGGCCGGACCTCACCGTCTGCGGCCTCGGCCTTGCCAACCCGCTTGAGGCCGAGGGGCTCTCGACGAAATGGGCGATAGAACTCGTGTTCTCGCCCGTCCACGGCTACGAGCAGGCCGCCGATCTCGCCCAGCTCTTCGCCCGCCCGATGAAGCGGCGCGCCGCCATCAGGCCGCTTGTGGAGGGCATCGCATGAAACTCCAGGTCTGGACATATGAAGGCCCGCCCCATGTCGGCGCGATGCGCGTTGCGACGGGCATGAAGGGGCTGCATTACGTTCTCCACGCGCCACAGGGCGACACCTACGCCGATCTCCTGTTCACGATGATCGAGCGGCGCAACCACCGCCCGCCGGTCACCTACACCACCTTCCAGGCGCGCGACCTCGGCTCAGACACGGCGGATCTGTTCCAGACGGCGTGCCAGGATGCCTATGACCGGTTCCAGCCCGAGGCGATGATCGTCGGCGCATCCTGCACCGCCGAACTGATCCAGGATGACCCGGGGGGCCTGTCGGAGCGGATGGGGCTGCCGGTGCCCGTCGTGGCGTTGGAATTACCCTCCTACCAGCGCAAGGAAAGCTGGGGCACGGCGGAGACGTTCTACCAGATCGTGAAGCGGCTCGCGGAGCCTTCGGGCAAGACCGACACGCCCTCCTGCAACATCCTCGGCCCCACCGCGCTCGGCTTCCATCACCGCGATGACGTGCGGGAGATCAGGGACCTGCTCGAATCCATCGGTATCCGCGTGAACGTCGTTGCCCCGCTTGGGGCTCGCCCTTCGGATATCAAGCGCCTGCCGCAAGCGACTTTCAACGTCCAGCTCTATCCTGAAACAGCCGAACTTGCCTGCCGCTGGCTGGAGAAGGAGCACGGCCAGCCCTACACCAGGACCATCCCGATGGGCGCGGGCGGCACGCGGGATTTCCTGCGGGAATGCGCACGCCTCGCCGGGATAGAGGCCGATCTGGACGAGAGCGATCTGCGCCTTCCCTGGTGGTCGGCCAGCGTCGACAGCACCTACCTGACGGGCAAGCGCGTCTTCATATTCGGTGACGCGACCCATGCCATCGGCGCGGCCCGCATGGCGCGGGACGAGATGGGTTTCGAGGTGGTCGGGCTTGGCTGCTACAACCGCGAGTTCGCCCGTGACCTGCGGAAGGCGGCAAAGGAATACGGCGTCGAGCCGCTGATCACCGACGACTATCTCGAAGTCGAGAAGGCCATCGAGGAAGCCGCGCCCGAGCTCATCCTCGGCACCCAGATGGAGCGGCATATCGGCAAGCGTCTCGGCATCGGCTGCGCCGTGATCTCCGCCCCCTTCCATGTGCAGGATCACCCGGCGCGCTTCTGCCCGATCATGGGTTTCGAGGGGGCGAACGTCCTCTTCGACACGCTGGTCCATCCGCTCGTGATGGGGCTCGAAGAGCACCTGCTCACGATGTTCCGCGAGGATTTCGAGTTCAACGAGGAATCCGGCGCCTCCCACCACGGTGGCAAGCCGGTGATGCGGGGTATCGACACCCAAAGCCACGTTGTTCCGGCGCAGGCTGGCGATGAGGCCTCGGATCAGGTCCGGGGCAGCGGGCAGGGGCAAGCTTCGGTCCCCGCGGCGGAGCCTCAGGCGTCTCCCCTCTGGTCCGCCGACGGCGAGAAGGAACTGAAGAAGATCCCCTTCTTCGTCCGCGGCAAGGCCAAGCGGAACACCGAGACCTTCGCCGCCGAACGCGGGATTCACCCGATCACCCGAGACACCCTCTACGAGGCGAAGGCCCATTATGCGCGCTGAGTTCGACATATCCGCCCCGGAAATGCGCGTGACGATCATCACGCTCGATGCCCATGCGCTCGGCCCCGTGATGAAGGCGGAGGCGCGCCTCAAGCAACTGATCCCGAACCTGTCGATCACCGCCCACGCAAGTGCGGAATGGGCCGAGAATCCCACCACCCTCGCCGCCGCGCGGGAGGATGTGGCGAAGGCGAACATCATCGTCGCCAACCTCCTGTTCATCGATGAGCACATCAAGGCGATCCTGCCCTCGATCGAGGCGCGCCGTGCCGAAGCGGATGCAATCGTGGGCTGCGTGTCGGCACAGGAGATCGTTCGCCTGACAAAGCTCGGCGATCTGGACATGACACAGCCTTCCACCGGGCTTGTCGGCCTGCTCAAGAAGCTGCGCGGATCGAAGAAGCCCAGCGCGTCCTCCGGCGAGAAGCAGATGGCGATTCTCCGGCGCCTGCCGAAGATCCTCCGCTTCATCCCCGGCAAGGCGCAGGATCTGCGCTCCTATTTCCTGGCGATGCAATACTGGCTCGCGGGCTCGGACGACAATGTCGAAGCGATGCTGCGCTACCTCATCGACAAGTATGCCGACGGGCCGCGCGCCGTCTATCGTGGCGCGCTCGATCCCGCCGCACCGGTCGTCTACCCCGATTGCGGCCTCTATCATCCCGATCTGCCCGAGCGGATCACGGAAGATGCGAACATCCTGCCCGGGCCGAAGGAACCCGTGGCAACGGTCGGCCTTCTCCTGATGCGGTCCTATGTGCTTTCGGGCGATACGGGCCATTACGACGGTGTGATCCGCGCCTTCGAGGCGGCGGGCGTCAAGGTGGTGCCCGCCTTTGCCGGTGGCCTCGACGGGCGACCCGCCATCGAGAAATACCTGAAGGTCGATGGGCGGGCCGTCGTCGATGCCTGCGTCAGCCTCACCGGCTTCAGCCTGATCGGTGGCCCGGCTTACAACGACAGCGAGGCAGCGGAAGAAACGCTGGCCGAGCTCGACCTTCCCTACAT
Organism: Rubricella sp.; assembly: GCA_049600155.1. Classification (GTDB taxonomy): domain Bacteria; phylum Pseudomonadota; class Alphaproteobacteria; order Rhodobacterales; family Rhodobacteraceae; genus Rubricella. The sequence goes on along the minus strand of JBMYPI010000015.1, from coordinate 14,298 downwards.
CGCGGCCCACCCGATCGAGTTTCAGACGCTCGAGCAGTGGTCGGGATCGGCCGGTGGGCTGAGCCCGGTGGAGACGACGATCCTCGTTGCGCTCCCGGAGCTTGACGGCGGCACGACACCCACGGTCTTCGGCGGGCGGCACGGGCCGAATGGCTGCTCCGGTTGCGGATATCATTGCAAGCCAAGCGCCGAAGCCAAGGCGATGGCCCCGTGCCCGGAACGCATCGAAAAGCTCGTCGCGCGCGCGACCAAACTGGCGAAACTGCGCCGTTCCAGGGCGGAGAATCGCAAGGTCGCGGTCGTCCTCTACGGGTTCCCGCCGAATGCGGGCGCCATCGGCACCGCAGCCTATCTCGGCGTCTTCGAAAGCCTCTTCAACACGCTCACCGCGATGAAGGCCGAGGGCTACGATTTCGAGATGCCCGTCAGCGTCGATCAGTTGCGCGACGATATCCTGAAGGGCAATGCCGCCAGCCTTGGACAGGAGGCGAATGTCGCCGCCATGATCCCGGCGGACCGGATGGTGGCCGAGGATCCGTTTCTCGACGATGTCGAAGCCGTCTGGGGCCCCGCGCCGGGCAAGGCGCAGACCGACGGGCGCGCCGTCTTCGTGCTGGGCAAGCACTACGGCAATGTGTTCATCGGCGTGCAGCCGACCTTCGGCTACGAGGGCGATCCGATGCGCCTTCTGTTCGAGAAGGGTTTCGCGCCCACCCACGCCTTCACCGCCTTCTACCGTTACCTGCGCGAGGAATTCGCAGCCGACGCGGTGCTGCATTTCGGGATGCACGGCGCACTCGAATTCATGCCGGGCAAGCAGTCGGGCCTGTCCGAGGCCTGCTGGCCCGACCGCCTGATCGCGGATCTGCCCAACATCTATCTCTACGCCGCCAACAACCCCTCCGAGGGGACGCTGGCCAAGCGCCGCTCCAACGCGATCCTCGTCAGCCACCTGACCCCGCCGGTCACGCAGGCGGGTCTCTACAAAGGCTTGTTGGATCTCAAGGACTCCATCGACCGCTGGCGCAAGGCGGAGGAGGCTGATCCGACGCTTGCCGAAGTCATCCAGGCACAGGCCGCCGATCTCGATCTCTGCACGGCGGAACCGGCCTGGGCCGATCCCGTGGCGGAGGTCGAAAGCCTCCGGACGGGCCTTATGGACTACGAGGAAAGCCTCATTCCTTCCGGCCTGCATGTTCTCGGTCGCCCGCCGGAAGGGCAGGCGAAAGCCGATCTGCTGGACGCGATGCGCGCGGTCGAGGGCGCCAACGAGGAAGACATCGCCGTGGCCGATCTCGCCATGAGCGAGGATCACGAGATCCCGGCGCTCCTGCGCGCGCTTCAGGGCCGTTACATCCGCCCCGTGCCGGGCGGGGACCTTCTGCGCTCCCCGCAGATCGTGCCGACCGGGCGCAACATCCACGCATTCGATCCCTACCGGATGCCGTCCGCCTTCGCACTGGAGGATGGCCGCCGCCAGGCCGATCGCCTGATCGCGAAATACACCGAAGCCGGCGAGCCGCTGCCGCGTTCCGTCGCGATGGTTCTCTGGGGCGCGGACAACATCAAATCCGATGGCGGGCCGATCGCCCAGGCGATGGCGCTGATGGGCGTCAAGCCGCGCTTCGATGGCTACGGCCGCCTCGCCGGGGCCGAACTGATGAGCCTCGAAGAACTCGGCCGCCCGCGCATCGACGTGGTGATGACGCTCTCGGGCATCTTCCGCGACCTTCTGCCCCTGCAGATCAAGATGCTGGCCGAGGCGGCTTACCTCGCCTCCGCTGCCGACGAACCGGCCGAGGTGAACCCGATCCGTGCCCATACGCTGTCCTACATGGAGCGTGACGGCAGCGATTTCGAAACCGCTGCGCTGCGCGTCTTCTCCAACGCCGAAGGCGCCTACGGCGCGAACGTGAATGCGCTCGTGGACAGCGGCACCTGGGACGAGGAGGACCAGCTTGCTGATGCCTACGAGACCCGGAAGGGCTTCGCCTATGGACGGAGCGGCAAGTCGGTCGATGGCCGGGGCCTTCTGAAGAGCATTCTCGCCGATGTCGATCTGGCCTACCAGAACCTCGAGAGCGTGGAACTCGGCGTCACCACCGTTGACCATTACTTCGACACGCTGGGCGGTATCGGTCGCGCCGTGAAGCGGGCGAAGGGCGGGGCCGACACCCCCGTTTTCATCGGCGACCAGACAAAGGGCGACGGCAAGGTCCGCACCTTGTCCGAGCAGGTGGCGCTGGAGACGCGCACCCGCACCCTGAACCCCAAATGGTTCGAAAGCCTCATGACGCACGGCCACGAAGGCGTGCGCCAGATCGAGGCGCAAGTAACCAACACGCTCGGCTGGTCCGCCACCACCGGACAGGTGGACGAGTGGGTCTATCGGCGGATGACCGAAACCTTCGTCCTCGATGAGGACGTGCGCCGCCGCATGGCGGAGCTGAACCCCCAATCCGCCTCGCGCCTCGCGCAACGCCTGATCGAGGCGGTCGATCGCAATTACTGGCAACCCGACGCCGAAACGCTCGCCGCGCTGCAGGACAGCGCGGACGAACTGGAAGACCGCCTGGAAGGCGTCTTCACGGCGCAGGCTGCGGAATAGGAGAGCGCAATGGCACTCGACAGCAAACCCCCCCTTCTTCGTGGCCAGGATGGCGAAGGCTCGGTCCAGGTCCACCAGACCCCCGACATGACCATCGAGGGCGCGAAGGTCTTCGCCGTCTACGGCAAGGGCGGGATCGGGAAATCGACGACATCGTCGAACCTTTCCGTCGCCTTCACCAAGCTCGGGAAGCGGGTGCTGCAGATCGGTTGCGATCCGAAGCACGACAGCACCTTCACCCTCACCAAGAGCCTGATGCCCACGGTGATCGACGTGCTCAAGGAGGTCGATTTCCACGCCGAGGAACTGCGGCCGGAGGATTTCGTCTACGAGGGCTACAACGGCGTGATGTGCGTTGAGGCAGGCGGCCCGCCCGCGGGGACCGGCTGCGGCGGCTATGTCGTGGGCCAGACGGTGAAGCTGCTCAAGCAGCACCATCTTCTCGACGACACCGATGTCGTGATCTTCGACGTGCTGGGCGATGTGGTCTGCGGCGGGTTCGCCGCGCCCCTCCAGCACGCCGACCGGGCGATGATCGTCACCGCGAACGATTTCGACTCCATCTACGCGATGAACCGCATCATCGCCGCCGTTCAGGCCAAGTCGAAGAACTACAACGTGCGGCTGGCCGGCTGCGTCGCCAACCGATCCCGCGAGACCGACGAGGTCGACCGCTATTGCCGCGAGGTCGGGTTCAACCGCCTCGCGCACCTGCCCGATCTCGACGCGATCCGCAAATCGCGGCTGAAGAAGCGCACCCTCTTCGAGATGGATCTCGATGACGAGGTGGCCGCCGTTCAGGCCGAATACGTTCGCCTCGCCCAGACGCTCTGGAACGGGGTCGAGGCGTCGACGCCCGAACCGCTGGAAGACCGCCACATTTTCGAACTTCTGGGATTCGACTGAAGATGACCGAGACCTTCCGTCACAAGCGCACGCAGCTCGAAGAGTATTTCGACCGGACCGCGTCGAAGGCCTGGGCGCAGCTCACCTCGACCGAGAAGGTCTCGAAGGTGCGTGAAACCGTGCGCGCGGGGCGCGACCGGATGCGGGCGACCCTGCTCGACCAGCTTCCCGCCGATCTGGCCGGCGCGCGGATCCTCGATGCGGGCTGCGGCGTGGGCCAGCTCTCGGTCGAGGCCGCCCGGCGTGGGGCCGAGGTGGTCGCCGTCGATATCGCGCCCTCGCTGCTGGACGTCGCGCGGGCACGGACGCCCGCCGACCTCTCCGACAGGATCACCTATCGCGCCGGGGACATGCTCGATCCCGGCCATGGCGCGTTCGACCATGTCGTCGCGATGGATAGCCTGATCCACTACAAGGCCGATGACATCGCCCACGCACTTGCCGTTCTTTCGCGCAGGACCGCCCATTCGATCGTCTTCACCGTCGCCCCGCGCACCGTGGCGCTGACGGCGATGCTTGCGGCGGGCGCGGTCTTCCCCCGCTCGGACCGGTCGCCCGATATCCGGCCGGTGTCCGAGGCGCGGCTCGGCCGCGCGATGCGGGACCGGACGGACATGGGCGACTGGTCGCTTCGGTCCGCCGGGCGGATCAAGTCCGGCTTCTACTTCTCCGAAGCGATGGAGGCCGCGCGATGAGCCGTATTTCGTCGATCGGACTGAAATACATGCCGTTCGCCGATGCCGCGAGCGAGGGTCTGCCCTTCGGCAAGCTTCTGCGCCTGTCGCTGTTCCAGGTCTCCGTCGGGATGGCGACGGTGCTTCTCATGGGCACGCTCAACCGCGTGATGATCGTCGAGCTCGGCATCGCCGCCTCGCTCATCGCCATCATGGCGGCGCTGCCCGTCCTGATCGCGCCGTTCCGCGCACTGATGGGTTTCCGGTCCGACACCTATCGTTCGGCGATCGGCTGGAAGCGGGTTCCCTTCCTCTGGTTCGGCTCGCTGTGGCAGTTCGGCGGCCTCGCGATCATGCCCTTCGCGCTGATCGTCCTCTCCGGCGACCAGACGCTCGGCCCGGCCTGGGCCGGTGAGGCCGGGGCTGCGCTCGCATTCCTGATGGTCGGGCTCGGTCTGCACATGACCCAGACGGCCGGCCTCGCGCTCGCATCCGACATGGCCGATGACGAGACGCGCCCGCGTGTCGTCGCGTTCCTCTACGTGATGCTTCTGGTGGGCATGGGCGTTTCCGCCGTCGTCTTCGGGTTCCTGCTGTCCGATTTCTCCAAACTGACCCTGATCCGGGTGATCCAGGGCGCCGCCGTGGTGACGCTCGCGCTGAACCTCATCGCGCTGTGGAAGCAGGAGACCGTCCGCCCCATGAGCCGCGCCGAGCGGGAGGCCGCGCGCCCCCGCTTCGCCGACGCGATGGCCGATCTGCTCGAAGGCGGCCGCGCCGGGCGGCTCCTGTTCGTCGTCTTCCTCGGCACGATGGGCTTCGCGATGCAGGACATCCTGCTCGAACCCTATGGCGGGGAGATCCTGAACCTCAGCGTGTCCTACACCACGCTCCTGACGGCCTTCTGGGCGACGGGTGCGCTCGTCGGCTTCGCCCATGCCGCGCGGCGGCTGGGGCAGGGCGGCGATCCGGTGAGGATCGCGGCTCTCGGTCTTTGCGCCGGGGTCTTCGCGTTCTCGGCGGTCGTCTTCGCGGCGCCGATGAACTCTGCCGTTCTCTTCGCCATCGGTGCCACGCTGATCGGCTTCGGCGGCGGCCTTTTCGCCGTATCGATGCTGACCGCCGCGATGGAACTGGCGCAGGGCGCCTCCTCCCGTGCGGGGCTCGCGCTCGGCGCTTGGGGGGCTGCGTCCGCCACGGCCACGGGCCTTGGCGTCGCGCTCGGCGGGATCATCAAGGATGTCGTCGCCACCACCGCGGAGGCAGGCCGGTTCGGCCCCGCCTTCATGGACCCCGCGCTCGGCTACCAGACCGTCTACCACATCGAGATCGGTCTTCTCTTTCTCACCCTCGTCGCGCTGGGCCCGCTCGCCCGACGCGGCATCCAGCAACCCCGCAATGGCACCACGAAACTGGGCCTGGCCGACATGCCGGTCTGACCCTTCCAGCAGGAGAGTTTTGTCATGGACTATGGAACAATCGTCGGACGGATCGACCTCGCTCAGGTCGCCCTCTACCTCTTCTGGGCCTTCTTCGCGGCCCTGATCTTCTACATCCAGCGCGAGAACATGCGCGAGGGTTACCCGCTCGTGGATGAGGAGGGCAACGACACGCCCAACCAGGGCATCTTCCCGGTGCCGTCTCCGAAAACCTTCCTGATGCCTGGCGACCGGCCGGACATCACCGTGCCCGATCTCTCCGAGCGGGATCGCGCGGTTGCGCTGGAGCGGATCAACGCCTTCACCGGCACCGCCTTCGAACCGACGGGAGATCCGCTTGCCGATGGTGTCGGCCCGGCCTCCTGGGCATCGCGCGATGACACGCCCGAGATCGACGCCCACGGCCACGCCAAGATCCAGCCGATGGCCAAGCTCGACGAGTTCTTCGTCGCGAAGGGCCAGCGCGATCCACGCGGGGCGGACGTGATCGGCGCCGACGGACGCGTCGCAGGCACCGTCAAGGACATGTGGATCGACGTGCCCGAACAGATGATCCGCTACTACGAGATCGACCTCGGCGATGCCGGTTCGCGCCTCGTGCCCAAGGATCTCAGCAAGCTGAAGCGCGACGGGCTGCACATCGTGTCGCTTCCGTCCACGATGATGGCGGACGTTCCCACCACGAAAGCGCCCGACGTCGTCACCAAGCTCGAGGAAGAGAAGATCTCCGCCTACTGGTGCGGGGGCAAGCTCTACTCGATGAACCGGATCGAGCCGATCGGCTGATCCCCTCTGAAACGTCAACAAGGCCGGGGGAGCACGCGCCATGAATGACCACGATTTCGATATCGAACCGGTGAAGGGCCTGCCCGAAACTCCGCCGGAGGGTGAGCGCATCCTCTGGCAGGGCAGCCCCGATCCATGGCGCTTCGCGACCCGCGTCTACAAGCTGTGGTGGGTCGTGGGATACTTCCTGCTGCTCGGCCTGTGGCGGGTCGTCGATTTCCTCGACCGGGGGCTCGGCTGGGCCGAGGCGCTCAACTCGTTCGCCTGGTTCGCGGGGCTGGCTGCGATCCTTGCGGCGATGCTCTACGGCTTCGGCTGGGCGACGGCGAAATCGGCGGTCTACACGATCACCAACCGCCGCGTGGCGATGCGGATCGGCATCGCGCTGACGCTGACCCTCAATCTTCCCCACCAGTGGATCCAGAGCGCGGACATGCGGGTGCGGCGCGATCGCTCCGGCGATATCGCGCTGTCGCTGAAGGGCGAGAGCAAGATCGGCTACCTGGTGCTGTGGCCCCATGCCCAACCCTGGAAGATCAATGCGCCCAAGCCGATGTTCCGCGCGATCCGCGAGGTCGAGCAGGTGGCGGCGATCCTCGGTGAAGCGGCGCAGACCCGCATCGCGAAGCTGGAAGCGTCCGGCGCGATGCCGGACGCGGGCGCATCGCCCGTGGCAGCGGAGTAGGGCCTATGTTTTCGAAGGGAATTTACGTTCAGGATCACCACGGCGAGGCCCACGCGAAGGAGAAGATCCCCAAGGCGCTCGTCATCGGCATCGCGACGCTGTGCCTGAGCGTTCTTGCGCTCGTCACCGTGGCGCGGCTCGTCGGGATGGAACCCTCGGCGATGCCGCCGACCGGTGCCGTCGCGGCGGAGCGGTACCTGATCCTCGCCGGAACCGAAACGGGCGGCATGATCGTCACCGATGCCGAAACCGGAGAGATCGTAGCCGATCTCGATCCCACGCAGGCCGGTTTCATCGGCGGGGTGGAGCGTGCGCTCGACCATGCCCGTGGCGTCAACGGGGATATCCCGTCGGAGACGCCGGTGCGGCTGGTGCGCTGGGATACCGGGCGGCTGACGCTGATCGACCCCGAAAGCGGCTGGCGGATGGAGCTGATCGGCTTCGGCGAAACGAATTACCGGGCCTTCGCGGCCCTCATGCCCCCGGCGCAGGCCGCGGGCGACTGAAACCGTCATGGAAGGGAGCAAAACCATGGCATTATTCGAGAAACGCAAGGAGGAGGTGCCCTGCACCGTGGAGGTTTCGCACACCTTCGACAGCCTCCACGCGCATGTGCGCTTCGATGACGGTTCCGTCGTCCACCCCGGTGACGAGGTGCTCGTCCACGGCAGCCCCGTGATGGCCGGCTACGGCGAAGTCGTCACCGAGAAACGCATCGCGACGATCACCCGCGCCAACGCGCTGGAGCGCGCGTGGACCCGCCTGACGGGCGACCTGGAGTTCATGGAACTCTGCGAATTCAGCTTCTCCGAGGAGATCCGGCTATGAACGTGCAAGTGGACATCACCCCCGAAGAGCTGGAGCGCGACCTCACCCAGGAAGACACCCAGCGCATGGCGACAGAGACGACGCTTCTCAATCCGCGCTTCTACACCACCGATTTCGAGGCGCTCGACGCGATCGACGTGACCCCGGTGCGTGAGGAATGGGACGCTCTGATCGCCGAGCTCGAAAGCGATCCCAACAAGGGCCATTTCAAGAAGAACGAGACCTGGGATCCCGTCGATTGGGAGGGCATGGAGCCCGAGCTCAAGAAGGAGCTGATCGATTTTCTCGTGTCCTCCCTGACCGCCGAGTTTTCGGGCTGCGTGCTCTACAAGGAGATGAAGCGCCGTGGCACGAACGAGGACGTCAAGCAGCTCTTTCAGCTGATGGCACGGGACGAGGCGCGGCACGCGGGCTTCATCAACGATGCGCTGCGCGAAGCGGGCGTCGCGGTGAACCTGGGCTTCCTGACGAAGGCGAAGAAATACACCTATTTCAAGCCGAAGTTCATCTTCTACGCGACCTACCTGTCGGAGAAGATCGGCTATGCCCGCTACATCACGATCTTCCGGCATCTCGAGAAGCACCCAGAGCACCGGATTCACCCGATCTTCAAGTGGTTCCGCGAGTGGTGCAACGACGAGTTCCGGCACGGCGAGGCCTTCAGCCTTCTGATGCGCGCTGACCCGAAACTGCTCCAGGGGCACAACCGGCTCTGGATCCGGTTCTTCCTCACGGCGGTATTCGCGACGATGTATGTGCGCGACCATGCCCGCCCGGCCTTCCACGACGCTTTGGGCATAGACATCGAGGAGTATGACCGCGAGGTGCTGCACCGCACGTCGGAAATCTCCCGTCAATGTTTCCCCATCACGCTCGACATGGAGAACCCGCGCTGGCACCGCGGGCTGGTGAAACTGCGCGCGGCGATGATGGATGCCGACGCGGCCAAGCGGCGGGGCGGCATGGCCGGCTGGATCGGATCGAAGCTGGGGATGGCCCGCGCGGGTCTCGCCTTCGCCGGTCTCTACCTGATCCCGGTGAAGGAGAACACGATCCCCGAAACCTCGCGCCTGCAGCCGATGTACTGAGTGCCATGGTCACCGCCGCCGTCCTCATAACGCTTTTCCTGTGGTGGTTTTCCACCGGGCTGATCCTGTTCGCGGTGTCGCGGGCGGGGCGGCTCGGCCCGCAGGGATACGAGGCGGCGACGGTGCTTTCGGTGCCAATCCTCGCGCTGGCCGTGTTCGGCGTGGTCTGGTCGAGCCGGGAAGCGACGCTCGCGGGTGTCAGCATCGGCTTCGTATCGGCGTTGGGCGTGTGGGGCTGGATCGAGCTTGCGTTCCTTTGTGGCGTCGTGACCGGCCCCGATCGCAGGCCCTGCCCGACGGGCGTGCGGGGAATCGAGAGGTTCGGCCGTGCGCTGCGCGCGATCCTGCATCACGAGGTCGCGCTGCTGATCGGGTTCCTCGCGCTCTTCATCCTGACCCGGGGGGCGGAGAATCAGGTCGGCCTCTATGCCTACGCCGTGCTTTTCGGGGCCCGGATATCGGCGAAGCTGAACCTGTTTCTCGGGGTGCCCAACATCAATTCCGAGTTCCTGCCGCCGCCCGTGCGGCATCTCGACAGCTACTTCAATCGTGCGTCAATGAACCGCTTTTTTCCCGTTGCTGTGACGTTACTTACGCTGGCGACGGGGTGCTGGATCGAGCGTGCGATCGCCCATGAGGCAGATCAAATTGCGAGAACGGGATACGTGTTACTTGCGACACTCACGGCTCTGGCGCTGATCGAACACTGGTTTATGGTCCTGCGCCTGCCGGACGCGGCGCTGTGGCGCTGGATCATACGGGACAAGAACAGCGGGCAAACGCCCCGCCACATGCGACCGACAGACGGATAAGAAGAAGGATGGAACGGATGGACTTCGAGGCTCTCTTCAAAAGCCAGCTCGATGACCTCAAGGCGGAAGGCAACTATCGCGTCTTCGCCAATCTCGAGCGCTACCGGGGCGAGTTCCCGAAGGCCCGCAACCACGGCGGCGAAGGCGACGTCACCGTCTGGTGTTCCAACGATTATCTCGGCATGGGCCAGAACGAGGCCGTGATTTCCGCGATGCACGACGCCCTCGACCGCTGCGGCGCCGGTGCGGGCGGCACGCGCAACATCTCGGGCACCAACCGCTACCACGTCGAGCTGGAGAACGAGCTTGCCGATCTTCACGGCAAGGAAGCGGCGCTCCTGTTCACCTCCGGATATGTGTCCAACTGGGCATCGCTCTCGACGCTGGGTGCGCGCCTGCCCAACGCGGTGATCGTGTCGGATGCGCTCAATCACGCCTCGATGATCGAGGGGATGCGCCACGCCAAGTGCCCCAAGGTGATCTGGAAGCACAACGATCCCGAAGACCTCGATCGCAAGTTGTCGGACCTGCCAGCCAACGCGACCAAGATCGTGGCGTTCGAATCCGTCTATTCGATGGATGGCGACATCGCCCCGATCAAGGAAATCTGCGACGTCGCCGACAAGCATGGCGCGATGACCTATCTCGACGAGGTGCACGCCGTCGGCCTCTATGGCCCGCGCGGTGGCGGTATCGCCGAACGAGAAGGGCTGATGGACCGGATCACGGTGATCGAAGGCACGCTCGGCAAGGCGTTCGGCGTCGTCGGCGGTTACATCACCGGTTCCAGGAACCTCGTGGATTTCGTCCGCTCCTTCGCATCGGGCTTCATCTTCACGACGGCACTGCCCCCGCATGTCGCCGCCGGCGCGCGTACTTCGATCCGCCATCTCAAGGAGAGCGGCGTCGAGCGGGACGTGCAGCAGCTTCGCGTCCGCCAGCTGCGTGACAGGCTCGATGCGATCGGCATTCCGCACCTGCCGAACCCCTCGCATATCGTTCCCGTGATGGTGAAGGATCCGGTGAAGTGCAAGATGATCTCCGACATCCTGATGGAGCAGTACGGGATCTATGTGCAGCCGATCAACTATCCCACGGTGCCGAAGGGGACGGAGCGGCTGCGCTTCACCCCCTCGCCGCTCCACACCGAGGCGGATATCGAAAAGCTCGTCTCCGCGCTGCATTCCCTGTGGAGCCAGTGCGCGCTGTCCCGCGCCGTGGCCTGACGCAACGGCACAAGAGGCAAGGCGGAACCCCGGCCATCGCGCCGGGGTTCGTCTTGCTTGGGGCGGAAAAGCCGCGGTTTGCGCATCACGTCGGGGTTATTTGGCGAATTCACGGGTTGTAACGTGGAATGGACGCGGCATTATCCCGCCCTAGTTCGTCGCCAGCCCGGCCGCTATGGGCCGAAGCAAGAAAACCGAGGGGAACGACCATGAAGATCCAGACCACCCTGATCGCCGCCGCGTTCGCGGCGCTCGGCGCATCCGCCGCCGCCGCGCAGGACGCCGCAGCCGGCGAAGCCGCCTTCCGCCAGTGCATCACCTGCCACGTCGTGCAGAACGACGCGGGCGAGGTGCTCGCCGGTCGCAATGCCCGCACCGGCCCGAACCTCTACGGCGTGATCGGCCGCCAGGCCGGTGTCGTCGAGGATTTCCGCTATCGCCCCTCGATCGTCGAAGCGGGCGAGGCCGGCCTCGTCTGGGATCAGGAGAACATGACGTCCTACCTTCTCGATACGACCGCGTTCCTGCGTGAGTATCTCGGCGACAACTCCGCCCGTTCCGGCATGACCTATCGTGTCCGGTCCGAGGAGGACGCCGCCAACATCGCCGCCTATCTCGCGACATTCAGCGAGTAATCGGGGCGGTATTCCGACGGCGAGGCC
>JBMYPI010000015.1:0-2574 GCA_049600155.1 Rubricella sp. | reverse complement strand
GCCTTTTCGTTTGCGGGCCCGGCGGCTATCGTTCATCGGGCAGGGAGACCGCCACCATGATCGATACCCGACTTCGCCTCGCACTGGTCGCGCATGACGCGAAGAAGGACGATCTGGTCGAATGGGCCGGGCGCCATCGCGATCCTTTGACACGCGCGCGCCTCTACGCGACGGGAACCACGGGCGGGCGCCTCAAGGCCGCCTTTCCCGAATTCGACGTGCACGCTTTCAAATCCGGACCGCTCGGCGGCGATCAGCAGATCGGTGCGCTGATCGCCGAGGGTGTGCTCGATGGGCTCGTCTTCTTCACCGATCCGCTGTCGCCGATGCCCCACGATGTCGATGTCAAGGCGCTGACCCGTCTTGCGACGGTCTACGACATACCGATGGCGTGCAGTCCGGCGACGGCGAACCTCGTACTTGACGGACTCGTGCGCCAGCACGAGGCGGCTGCATGACCTTCGATGGGGAGGAGGCCAGGCGCGAGCCGCCCCTTCTTCTCACGCAGGATGCGCGTAGCGACTGGGTGCGCCTGAGCACTCTTCTGACATTGCGGTGGCTGGCCGCGGCCGGGCAACTGGCCGCCGTCATCGGCGGAACCTACCTGTTCGATCTGGCGATCCGCCTCGACCAGACGCTTTTCGTCATCCTCCTGTCCGTCAGCTTCAACGTGGTCGCCCAGCTGGTTCTGCCCGATACGCGTCGCCTGAGCGAAAGCGCCACGGCCCTGATGCTCTTCTTCGATCTGTTGCAACTGGGCGCTCTTCTCTACCTCACCGGCGGCATAACCAATCCGTTCGTGATGCTGATCATCGCGCCCGTCATCATTTCGGCAACCGCGCTCACGCTCCGCGCGACGGTGGTTCTCGGCATGGTCGCCGTCTTCATCGCGACCCTTCTGACCCTGGCCCATGTTCCGCTGACCTTTCAGGATGGAACGGTTCTGACGCTGCCTTCGATCTACATCCTCGGCATGTGGCTTTCCGTCATCATCTCCTGCGTGTTTCTGGGGATGTATGCCCGTCGCGTGACGGTCGAGACCTATTCGATGAACCAGGCGCTTCTTGCCACGCAGATGGCTCTCTCGCGTGAGCAGCGCCTATCCGCGCTGGGCGGCGTCGTCGCCGCGGCTGCGCACGAACTCGGGACGCCGCTTGCGACGATCAAGCTGACTGCCGGCGAACTATCCGAGGAACTCTCCGACCACGATCTGCCCGACCACCTGCGCGACGATGTCGAACTCATCCGCCAGCAGGCCGACCGCTGCCGCGAGATCCTGCGGGACATGGGCCGCGCGGGAAAGGACGATCGCCACCTGCGCCACGCACCCGTTTCCGCGGTGATCGAGGAAGCCGCGGAACCGCACATGCAACGTGGAAAACGGGTGATCCTGCGCGTGGGCGGGGTTCTCGCGCGCGATGCGGGGCAGGACCAACCGGCGATCGCGCGCCATCCCGAACTGATCCACGGGCTTCGAAACCTGATCCAGAATGCCGTCGATTTCGCGACATCGACGGTCTGGATCGACGTCGGTTGGGACGACCTGACCATCCGGATCACCGTCGGCGATGACGGCCCGGGCTATCCCGCCGACGTGATCGGCCGCCTCGGCGACCCGTTCGTGCGGCGCAGGCGACGCGAGCCCGACCGCACCCGACCGGGCTACGAAGGCATGGGGCTCGGCCTCTTCATCGCCAAGACCCTGCTGGAGCGTAGCGGTGCGACGATCACCTTCGCCAACGGATCGGAGAACCGCGGCAGGCAGCGCGGAGCGGACATGGCCGTTCCGGAATACGCGCGGGCACCGGGCGCCCTGGTCGAATGCCTCTGGCCACGCCGCCGCATCGAGGCCGACCGTGACAGCCTGCGCGGGGCGCTCGGCGAGAACGTGCGCCACGAGGTGTCTTAACCAACTGTTAACCATTCATCGCGCTAGGTTTTCGGGACCGAAGCCTCTGGAGTATGGCGTTGGATGGGCTTTCCACCTTCCTCGGCGGCGACGCGGCGCGCGGCATCCTCGTGGCGCTGGCATGCCTGCTTGCGCTCGTCGCCCTGCTGGCGCTTCCGCGTTCGGGGCGCGCCGGCGTGGCTGCCGGTCGCGATGATACCGGCAGCCTGCTGGACGGCGCCGAGGCCGTGTTCTCGTTCGATGAGGATGGTTTCAGGCCGCTGAACCGCCTTGCGCGGGCCCAGATCGGCGTTGGCGGCGATGGCCGCGCCTCACTCGCGGCGATCGCCCTCGACACGGACACGCGGGCGCGGCTCATCGGGCCGCTCGACGATCTTCTCATGAAAGGGCAGCGTTTCACGCTCCATGGCCAACTCGCGGACGATCGGGCGATAGAGCTGCGTGGCTGGACGGTGCGCGGGCAGGCGCTCGTCGGCTTCCGCGACGTGAGCCGATGGGCCGGCGAGGCCCATGCCGCGCTCGCGCGGGCCGAACGGGCCGAGGCCGAGAATGCCGCGCTCCGAGCCCTTGTCGAGAGGCTGCCGGTCCGCCTTTGGGATGGCGAGAGCGGGCTGGGCGGGCTTGGCGACTCGATCGACGCGGCCCTTGAAACCGCCGTCTCAGAC
>JBMYPI010000014.1:14980-24438 GCA_049600155.1 Rubricella sp. | reverse complement strand
CAACGCAGGGCCATCGACAGAATAGCACGCACTGGGTGCTGCTGCAACCAGTCGGCTTGATCACTGAGTTGAGCCGGCACTTTCCGGTTCCAATTACGCACAAGCGCCTTGGCCTCGATCACGATCTTCTCGCCCGAGGCCGTGTCGCAATGGATATGGGAGACCGAGCCGAGATTCTCCACGATATCGACCCGCAGCGTCTCGCCCTCGGCCAGCGAGAGGTCTTGCGGGCGCAGGCCGACGATGGCGCCGCGTGAGGGGCCGGGCACCGTCATCCCGAGCGCGGGAAGGGAAACGCCCCCCTCCGCCGCCTCCCCCCGAAGGAAGTTCATCGACGGTGATCCGATGAAGCCCGCCACGAACCGGTTGGCGGGGTTCTCGTAGAGTTCCAGCGGGCTGCCGACCTGTTCCACCCGCCCCGCGCGCAGAACGACAATCTTGTCCGCAAGCGTCATCGCTTCGACCTGGTCGTGGGTGACGTAGATCATCGTGGCCCCGATCTGCTGATGGAGGTGGGCGATCTCCACCCGCATCTCCACCCGCAGTTCCGCATCGAGATTGGAGAGCGGTTCGTCGAAGAGAAAGACCTTCGGATCGCGCACGATGGCGCGCCCGATGGCGACGCGCTGGCGCTGACCACCTGAGAGCGCCTTGGGCTTGCGCGTCAGGTAGTCGTCGAGCTTGAGGATCTTCGATGCGTCGGCGACCTTGGCGGCGATCTCCGCTTTCGGCGCGCCCGCCATTTTCAGGCCGAAGCCCATGTTCTGCTCCACCGTCATGTGCGGGTAGAGCGCATAGGTCTGGAACACCATCGCAACGCCCCGCTCGGACGGATCGCGGTGGGTCACCTCCTCGCCCGCGATCTCGATGCGGCCCGCGGTCGTTTCCTCCAGCCCGGCGATCATCCGCAACAGCGTGGATTTCCCGCAGCCCGACGGCCCGACGAAGACGCAGAATTCCCCCTCGCGGATGTCGAGGTCCACCCCGTGGATGACCTGCGTTTCGCCATATTTCTTGATCACGTCGGAAAGAACGACACCGGTCATGGGGTCAGGGCTCCTGTCTTTTCGGCCGGGGGAAGCGCGCCGGGAAAGGTCCAGTCGGCGGTATCGGCCGCTATGGCGGCCGCGGTCGCGATCAGTTCCGGCGCCAGCGTTGCAAGGTCGTCGAGGCTTTCGCGAAGGGTCGAGGACGTAACGGAGAGCGCCCCGATCGGCGCTCCGCCGCGATCGAGGATCGGCGCTGCGCAGCAGATGATCCGCGGCTCGTGTTCCTCCCGGTCGAAGGCGATGCCGGTCAGGCGGATTTCGGCAAGGTCCCGGCGAAGGCTCTCGGCGTCGCGGTGAGTGTGCGGCGTGTGCGGAAACCAGCTCTGCCGTCGAAGCGCGGCATCCAGGGTTTCGGGGTCGAGAAAGGCCAGCATCGCCTTGCCCACCCCGGTGCAATAGGCCGGGCCGATCTTGCCCGCATCGGAGAACATCG
The DNA here is from genome assembly GCA_049600155.1 of Rubricella sp. GTDB lineage: Bacteria > Pseudomonadota > Alphaproteobacteria > Rhodobacterales > Rhodobacteraceae > Rubricella. Next base: position 22,956 of record JBMYPI010000014.1, on the reverse strand, counting down.
AGATCGGGCGCGCGGCGTTGCGCTTGTCCACATAGAGAACCTGCCCGTGATCGAGCTGGGCAAGGTGCACCGTTCGGTCGAGGTGCCGGCTGAGCCTGTCGAGATGGGGGCGCGCGATCGGCGCGAGCGTGGCCTGCTCCCAGGCGGCATGGGCCAGGCGAACGACCCTGGTCCCCACCGAATAGCATCCCGTCGCCTCGTCGAGGCGAAGCATGTCCTGGTTCACCAGCGTCTGGAGAAGGCGATAGAGCGTCGCCTTGGGCAGATCGCTTTCGGCGAGGATCTCGGCAAAGCGCACGGGCCGCCCGAACAGCGCGACGCGGTCCAGCACGGCGAGCGCCTTGCCGACCGTTCCGTCCTGCCCGACCGTTGCCGCCACGCCGATCCCTCCACAAGCCCGCGCCGCCGCAGGGCCCTCCTGCGACATGTTGACAAGGCTAGCGAGTCGGGGCATCGTTTTCAATAATCAAAACAAAGTTTCAATATATGAAACCAATGTGGACCATCCGGGAGGAAAAACGATGACATCCACGAAGAAGGCGTCCCTTGTCGCGCTTGCGACCGCGGCGATGATCGCAGGCGGAGCGCAGGCAGGTGGCCATGCCGAACCGCTTACCGGCGACCTGCGCATCTTCCTCGATACCTCGAACCCCGCACCGCGGGCGACGATGGAGGACATGATCGCGCGCTTCCAGGAGCAGCATCCCGATCTGAACATCGAAACCACGATCATCGACCGGGAAGCCTACAAGACGCAGATCCGCAACTTCCTCACGGCCAATCCGCCGGATGTGGCGACCTGGTATGCGGGCAACCGGATGCTGCCCTACGTCGAGGCCGGCCTCTTCATGGACGTGTCCGATCTCTGGGACGAAGACGTTCGTGCAAACCTCGCCTCGACCCTGCCCTCGATGACGATCGACGGGGCGCAGTGGGGCGTGCCCTACACCTACTACCAGTGGGGCGTCTACTACCGCGAGGACATCTACGAGCAGTATGGGCTGGAAGAGCCGCAGGACTGGGACGAGATGCTCTCCAACTGCCAGACCCTGCTCGACAACGGGGTGAAGTGCTACACGATCGGCACCCGCTTCCTGTGGACGGCCGGCGGCTGGTTCGACTACCTCAACCTGCGCACCAATGGTTACGAGTTCCACATGGACCTAACCAACGGCGAGATCCCGTGGACCGATGACCGCGTGCGGGCGACCTTCGACAACTGGCGCACGCTGATCGACATGGGCGCGTTCATCGACAACCACGCCGCCTATTCCTGGCAGGAGGCGCTGCCCTTCATGGTGCGGGGCGAGGCCGCGGCCTACTTGATGGGTAACTTCGCCGTGGCGCCACTGCGTGAGGCCGGGCTTTCCGACGATCAGCTGGGCTTCTACCAGTTCCCCGCGATCGTGGAGGGCATCCCGCTTGCCGAGGATGCACCGACCGACACGTTCCACATCCCCGCAGGGGCCGAGAACGTGGAGGCGGCGCGCGCCTTCCTCCGCTTCGTGATCTCGCCGGAGAACCAGACGATCATTAATGCGGGTGACGCGCTCGGCCAGCTTCCCGTCCATGCGCAGGCCTCGGTCGATGACGACGAGTTCCTCAACGAGGGCTTCGAGATGCTGTCGGGCGCCTACGCGCTCGCCCAGTTCTTCGACCGCGACGCCCCGGCGGAGATGGCGCAGGCCGCGATGCAGGGTTTCCAGGAGTTCATGGTTCGCCCGGATGAACTGGACAACATCCTGGAGCGGCTGGAGCGCGTGCGCCAGCGCATCAACGAGGGCTGATCCCGAGAGAGGGGTCGCCCATCGGCGCGGGGGGAGGGCCAGTCCTCCCGCGCCTCTCTCCCCGCTGACAGGTGACGTGAATGACCGATGTCGTAGCGCCCCCGGGCACAGCCTCACCCCCGCCGCGATCCTGGTGGCGGCGGAACCAGATGAGCCTCGCGCCCTGGCTCTTCCTCGCCCCCGGCGCGCTGTTCTTCGCGTTCTATGTCATCTTCCCGATCTTCGAATCCTTCCAGATCTCCTTCTATCGCTGGGATGGCCTCGGCGAGCCGCGCTATATCGGGCTGCGCAACTACGAGGAGCTCTGGTACGACGACGCCTTCTACACCTCGCTGCGCAACAACGTGATATGGCTGGTGCTCTACCTGCTGGCGATCCCGGCGGGGCTGTTCATCGCGCTCTTTCTCAACCAGACCGTGACCGGCATCCGGCTCTACAAGTCGCTCTTCTTCTTTCCCTTCGTGATCAGCCAGGTCGTCGTCGGGCTCGTGTTCACCTGGTTCTACGATCCCAATTTCGGGCTTCTGAACGAGATCCTCGGATGGGTCGGGCTGGGGCCGATCGCCGTGCTCGCCGATGACCGGTATGTCACCTTCGGGATCATCGCTGCGGGGCTCTGGCCGCAGACGGCCTATTGCATGATCCTGTATCTCACCGGCCTGAACGCCGTCGATCCCGAGCAGGTGGAGGCCGGGCGGCTCGACGGTGCGAAGGGCTGGCGGATGCTGTGGTATGTCATCCTGCCCCAGCTTCGCCCGGCGACCTTCATCGCCTTCGTCGTCACCGTGATCGGCGCGTTGCGCTCCTTCGATCTGATTTCGGTGATGACGAATGGCGGGCCGTTCGGGGAAAGCCGCGTTCTTGCCTTCTACATGTTCGAGGTGGCACTGTCGGAGTTCGGCTTCCGGATGGGATACGGCTCGGCCATCGCGGTGGTGCTGTTCCTCATCATGATGGTCTACATCACCTTCTTCCTTTGGAAGATGTATCGCGACGAGAAGGGGGTCTGAGCGCATGTTCCCCCAACCCGTCCAGAAATCCTCCGCCGCGTGGCGCGTGACCTACCAGGGGCTCCTGCCGCTGGCGCTCATCATGTGGCTGCTGCCGCTCATCGCGGTGGCGGTCTTCTCGATCCGGCCGGACGCGGATTTCACCCAGGGCAACTACTGGGGGATGCCCTCCTCGATCAACCTGGTCGAGAACTATTACGCGGTGTTCTTCCAGTCGGACATGCCGCGCTACCTGATGAATTCGGTCCTGATCACGGTGCCCACCGTGATCGGCGCGGTGGCGCTCTCGTGCATGACGGGCTTCGCGCTTGGGGTGTACCGGTTCCGGTTCAACATGCTCGTCTTCTTCATTTTCGTGGCGGGCAATTTCGTCCCCTTCCAGATCCTGATGGTGCCGGTGCGGGATCTGACGCTCGACATGGGTCTCTACGACACGCGCACGGGGCTCGTGCTGTTCCATGTCGCGTTTCAGACGGGTTTCTGCACGCTTTTCATGCGCAACTTCATCCGCGCCCTCCCGCGTGAGCTGATCGAGGCCGCGCGGGTCGAGGGCGTGTCGGAGATCCGCATTTTCTGGTATGTCGTCCTGCCGCTGATGCGGCCCGCCATCGCGGCGCTGAGCGTGCTGATCTTCACCTTCATCTGGAACGACTATTTCTGGGCCATCGTGCTGACCCAGGGTGCCGAGGCGCAGCCGGTGACGGCCGGGATCACCAGCTTCAACGCGCAGTATCGCGCGGCCTATCACCTGATGAGCGCGGGGAGCCTCGTTGCGGCGTTGCCGCCTGTCATCATCTTCTTCCTGATGCAGAAACACTTCATCGCCGGTCTCACCCTCGGAGCGGTCAAATGACGAAAATCGCCTTCATCGGCGCGGGCTCCACGATCTTCATGAAGAACATCGTGGGTGACGCGCTGCATTCCCCCGCGCTGGCAGGGGCGACGATCGCGCTGATGGATATCGATGCGCGGCGTCTGGAGGAATCGGCGCTCGTGGCGCGGAAGCTGATCGAGAGCCTGGGGGCGGAGGCGCGGGTCGAAACGCACCTGGACCAGCGCCGGGCGCTCGAAGGCGCGGATTTCGTCGTCACCGCGTTCCAGATCGGCGGCTACGATCCCTGCACGATCACCGATTTCGAGGTGCCGAAAGCCTACGGCCTGCGCCAGACGATCGGTGACACGCTGGGCGTGGGCGGGATCATGCGGGGCCTCAGAACAGTGCCGCATCTCTGGCGTGTCTGCGAGGACATGCGCGCGGTTTGCCCCGATGCGCTCCTGCTGCAATACGTCAACCCGATGGCGATCAACACCTGGGCCATCGCGGAAGCCTTTCCCGATATCCGGCAGGTCGGCCTGTGTCATTCGGTGCAGAACACGGTCGAGGAGCTTGCCCACGATCTCGACATGGCGCCGGGCGATATCCGCTACCGTGTCGCGGGCGTGAACCACGTCGCGTTCTTCCTGCTGCTGGAGGATCCGGCCGGGCGCAGCCTCTATCCTGCACTGCGCCGTGGCTATGCCGAAGGGCGCCTGCCGAAGCCGCCGCTCCTGATGCCGCGTTGCGCGAACAGGGTGCGCTACGAGGTGATGGATCAACTGGGCTATTTCTGCACCGAAAGCTCCGAACACCTCGCGGAATACGTCCCGTGGTTCATCAAGGAGGGGCGGGACGATCTGATCGAGCAATTCTCCATCCCGCTCGACGAGTATCCGAAACGGTGCATCGAACAGATGGCGGATTGGGGCGCGCAGGCGGAGGCCTATCGCAGCGCGGAGCGTATCGAGGTGAAGAAGAGCCACGAATTCGCGGCGGAATTGATGAATGCCGTCGTCACCGACACGCCTTACACGATTTACGGCAACCTGCCGAACCGGGGCCAGATCCCTCAACTGCCGATGGGTGCGGCCGTCGAAACGCCCTGCCTTGTCGACGCCAACGGCGTTCAGCCGACGGTGGTGCAGGACATCCCACCCCAGCTCATCGCGCTGATGCGCAGCCAGATCAACGTGCAGGAACTGACCGTCCGGGCGCTCGTGGATCGCGAGATCGAACATGTCTATCACGCCGCGATGATGGACCCGCACACGGCGGCGGAGCTGGACCTGCGCCAGATCCGGTCATTGGTGACCGACCTGCTCGCCGCCCATGGCGATTGGCTGCCGGATTGGGCGCGCGTGCCCCGCGCGGCCTGAACGATACTTGGCGGTGAAGCGTCTTCGCCCCGCATGACGGAAACGACAGATGACGAAGAAGCCCCGCCGATCCGCCGCCTGGTATGGCAAACTCGACAAGGACGGGTTCATCCACCGCTCGTGGATGAAGAACCAGGGCTTTCCCGATCACGCCTTCGATGGCCGCCCCGTTATCGGCATCTGCAACACATGGTCGGAACTGACCCCCTGCAATTCGGGCCTGCGGATCCTTGCCGAGGCGGTCAAGCGCGGCGTGTGGGAGGCGGGCGGTTTCCCGGTGGAGTTCCCCGTCACCTCGCTCGGCGAGACTCAGATGAAACCGACGGCGATGCTGTTCCGCAACCTGCTCGCGATGGATGTGGAGGAGAATATCCGTGCCTACGGCCTCGACGGTGTCGTGCTGCTCGGCGGATGTGACAAGACCACGCCGGGGCAGTTGATGGGCGCGGCCTCCGTCGATCTTCCCGCGATTGTCGTTTCCTCCGGTCCGATGCTCAACGGCAAATGGCGTGGCAAGGATATCGGCTCCGGCACCGATGTCTGGAAGTTTTCCGAAGCGGTGCGCGCGGGTGACATGACGCTTCAGGATTTCATGGCCGCCGAAAGCGGAATGTCGCGCTCCGCGGGCGTGTGCATGACGATGGGAACGGCCTCCACGATGGCGAGTCTCGTCGAGGCGATGGGCCTCGCCCTGCCGACGAATGCCGCCCTTCCGGCCGTGGATGCGCGTCGCACCGCGCTCGCCCATCACACCGGGCGGCGCATCGTGGAGATGGTGGAGGAGGATCTGAAGCCATCGGACATCCTCACCAAGGCCGCATTCGAGAACGCGATCCTGGCCAATGCCGCGGTGGGCGGTTCGACCAATGCCGTGATGCATCTGCTCGCCATCGCGGGCCGGGTGGGTGTGGACCTGACGCTGAAGGATATCGAGATCGGATCGGACGTGCCGCTTCTGGTGAATTGCATGCCGTCCGGCCAATACCTGATGGAGGATTTCGCCTATGCCGGTGGCATGCCTGCCGTGCTCGCCGAACTGCGCGACATGCTGCGCCCCGCGAGGACCGTTCTGGGCAGGGACATCTCCGCCTATGCCGAGGGCGCCGAGTGCTTCAACCGGGATGTGATCCGCCCGCTGGATGACCCGCTGAAACCCGCAGCGGGGCTGCGTGTCCTGCGCGGAAACCTCGCCCCCCTGGGCGCGATCATCAAACCCTCGGCGGCGTCGGATCACCTGCTCGCGCACGAAGGCCCGGCCTATGTCTTCGAGAATATCGAGGATCTGAAGGCGAAGATCGACGATCCCGATCTGCCGGTGACGGCGGAGACGATCCTGGTGCTCAAGGGATGCGGGCCGAAGGGCTATCCGGGCATGCCGGAAGTGGGCAACATGCCGATCCCCGCGAAGCTCGTGAAGGAGGGGGTGCGCGACATGGTGCGCGTGTCCGATGCGCGGATGTCGGGCACGGCTTTCGGCACGGTCGTCCTGCATGTCGCGCCCGAGGCGCAGGCGGGCGGGCCACTGGCGCTGGTGCGGACCGGGGACCGCATCCGGCTCGATGCGCAGGCGGGCACGCTCGATCTGCTTGTAGACGACGCGGAACTGGAGACCCGGCGCGCGGCCTGGCGACCCGATCCGCCGATGTTCACGCGTGGCTATGCGAAGCTCTATGTCGATACGGTCTTGCAGGCCGATCGCGGGGCGGATCTCGACTTCCTCGTCGGCAAGGACACGCGGACCCCGTGGAGGGAGAGCCACTGATGGAGCTTCATGCGACCTACAACGATCTCGAGGGCGCGTCTGTCTTCATCACCGGGGGCGGGTCCGGGATAGGGGCCGCGCTGACGGAAGGCTTCCTGATGCAGGGGGCGAAGGTCGCTTTCGTCCAGCGCTCCGACGCGACGGCCTTCTGCGACGACATGGAGGAAAAGCATGGCGCGCGCCCGCTTTTCCTGCGCTGCGACCTGACCGATATCGACAGGTTGCACGAGACGGTGGAGGAGGCCGTCTCCGCCCATGGCCCCGTGCGTGCGCTCGTCAACAACGCGGCGAACGACAAGCGGCATGCGACGCTCGACATGACGGTGGAGGATTGGGACTGGAACCAGTCGATCAACCTGCGGCCCTATTTCTTCGGCGCGCAGGCGGTTATCCCGGGGATGCAGGGCGCAGGCGGCGGCTCGATCATAAATTTCAGTTCGGCGAGCTACCTCATGGGCAATGCCGGCTACCCCGCCTATGTCACCGCCAATGCGGGGATCACCGGCATGACCCGCGCGCTCGCGCGCGAATTCGGGCCGGACAGGATCCGTGTCAACGCGCTTGTGCCCGGCTGGGTGCTGACGCAGAAGCAGCTCGACATGTGGGCGACGCCGGAAGATCTGCGCGACCATCTCGGCAAACAGTGCCTGAAGGAGCATCTGACCCCGGCGGATATCGTGGAGGGATGCCTGTTCCTCGCCTCCGACGCCTCGCGGATGATGACGGGGCAGGCGCTGGTTATCGATGGCGGCGTGGTGGTGACGGGATGACCGCTCCGGGCTGGATCGCCGTAGACTGGGGAACGTCGAGCCTGCGGGCCTGGGCGATGGATGGGGATCGCGTTCTTGACGAACGCCGGACCGACGAGGGCGCCGGCGGGCTGGATCCCACGGGTTTCGAGAGGGTCCTCATCGGACTCATCGAGCGATGGCTCGGCCCGCAGCCGGTATCGGTGATCGCCTGCGGCATGGTCGGTTCCCGCCAAGGCTGGGCGGAAGCGCCCTATCGCAAGGTTCCCTGCGAACCGCTCGACGGGCTGATGGCCGTCGCGGGGACGGACCAGCGCATCCGGCTCTCCATCGTGCCGGGCCTCAGCCAGGAGAAACCCGCCGATGTGATCCGCGGCGAGGAAACGCAGATCGCCGGCTTCCTGTCGCACCATCCCGATTTCGACGGGGTGCTCTGCCTGCCCGGCACCCACACCAAATGGGTGCGGATCAGCGC
>JBMYPI010000014.1:0-14970 GCA_049600155.1 Rubricella sp. | reverse complement strand
TCAGCGCGGGCGAGGTCGTTCATTTCCGGACCGCGATGACAGGGGAGATCTTCGGGCTGATGGCCGGCGCCTCCGTCCTGCGCCATGCCGTCGGGGCGCGCGCGGACTGGGACGAGGCCGCTTTCGAGGCGGGGGTGGACGATACGATGAGCCGCCCCGAACGCATCCTCACCGAAAGTTTCACGCTTCGCGCGCGGGCGCTTCTGGAGGGTATGCCGCCCGCGATCGCGCGCGCGCGCCTGTCGGGGCTTCTGATCGGGGCGGAGCTGGCGGCCATGAAACCGTATTGGCTCGGCCAGGATGTCGCGATCATCGGAGCGGAGGCGCTTTCGGAGCGGTATCGCGCGGCGCTTGCGCTCACCGGGCTTGAACCCCGCATCGCCCCTGCGGCAGAGATGACGCGGGCGGGCCTTCTCGCCGCGCGTGAGAGGATCAGTCCATGAGCCGCCCGATCATCGCCATCCTGCGAGGGATAACGCCGCAAGACGCCGTTCCCGTTGCCCGGGCACTCATCGATGCGGGAATCGACAGAATCGAGGTTCCGCTGAACTCGCCCGATCCGTTCGACTCGATCCGCAGGATCGCATCGGATATGAAGGGGCAGGGCACGTTCGGCGCGGGAACCGTGCTGACAACGAAGGAGGTCGCGGCGGTCAAGGACGCGGGGGGATCACTTGTGGTTTCCCCCAATTGCGATCCGCAGGTGATCCGCTGCACGCGCACGCTCGGCATGGAGAGCTGGCCGGGGGTCTTCACCGCGTCGGAGTGTTTCGAGGCGATCAAGGCGGGCGCGACGGGGCTGAAGCTCTTCCCGGCATCGCTCGCCGGGCCATCCGGCCTCAAGGCGCTCAAGGCGGTGCTCCCGCCGGAGATGCCCGTCTTCGCTGTCGGCGGGGCCGGAGCGGAGAACTTCGCCGATTGGCTGGGCGCGGGGGCGGCCGGGTTTGGGATCGGAACGTCGCTCTACACACCCGGCATGACGGCGGCGGAGGTGGCCGCGCGGGCGGAAGCGATCGTCACCGCCTTCGACAGGGCGCGCGATGGTTGAGGTCTTCGACGAGCGGCGCTGCAAGCTCGGCGAGGGTCCGATCTGGCACCGCGGGCGCGGTTCGCTCCTGTGGTTCGACATCCATTCGCAGCGGCTCCTGGAACGACAGGGTGATCGGCAGCGGTCATGGGCCTTCGAGGGGCCGGTTTCGGCCGCTGGTATCCTGCCTGACGGTCGCATCCTGATCGCCTCGCACGTCGCGCTGCAGACCTTCGATCTCGATACCGGAGTGACCGAGGTGGTTTGCCCTCTCGAAGCGGACAACGCCGTGACGCGCTCCAACGACGGTCGATCCGATCCCTGGGGCGGGTTCTGGATCGGCACGATGGGGCGGCGGGCGGAGCGGGGCGCCGGCGCGATCTACCGCTGGAAGGGCGGTTTGAAACGGCTCTTCACCGGGATCACGATCTCCAACTCGATCTGTTTCTCGCCGGACCGGGCGCGTGCCTACTTCACCGACACGGCCGCACGGGTGATCTGGTCCGTCCCTCTCGATGAGCGCGGCTGGCCGGATGGGTCGCGCGAAGTCTTCGTTGATCTGGGTGACCAGCCGGGCAACCCCGATGGCGCGGTCTGCGATACAGACGGGTTCTTGTGGTCGGCGCGCTGGGGGGCAGGGCGGGTTGTCCGCCACGCGCCCGATGGGCGGATCGATACCGAAATCCACCTGCCGGTGTCTCAGGTCACCTGCCCCGCCTTCGGCGGGCCCGGCTTCCGGCATCTCTATGCAACGACAGCCGCTGAAGGCGTCTCGGAGACAGAGGGCGGGATGACGTTCCTCATAGCGGACGACGTGCCCGGCCATCCCGAACCGGAGGTTCTGTTGTGAAACCGCTTCTCGGCGTTTGCTACTATCCCGAACACTGGCCGGAGGAGATCTGGGCGGACGATGCACGCCGGATGGCGGATGCCGGGCTGACCCTTGTGCGGATCGGCGAGTTCGCATGGTCCCGGATCGAGCCCGCGCCGGGCGACCTGCAATGGGACTGGCTCGACCGCGCCGTGCACACGCTCGCAGCAGCGGGCCTCCTCGTGGTCATGGGCACGCCGACGGCGACGCCGCCGCGCTGGATGCTCGACCGCCATCCCGACATGTTGGCCGTCGATGCCGAAGGACGTCCGCGCAAGTTCGGCTCGCGCAGGCATTACTGCTTCTCCCACGAGGGGTATCGTGAGGAAGCCGTGCGTATCGCCCGCCTGATGGGGGAGCGGTATGGTCGCCATCCCTCGATCGCGGGATGGCAGATCGACAATGAGTATGGCTGCCATGACACGACGCTAAGCCATTCCGATGCCGCAAGGGCGGGCTTCCGTCGCTGGCTGGCCGGGAAATACGGCACGCCCGAGGCGCTCAACGCGGCCTGGGGCAATGTATTCTGGTCGATGGAGTATCGCAGCTTCGATGAGGTCGACCTTCCCAACCTCACAGTGACAGAACCGAATCCGGCCCATGTGATGGATTTCCGCCGCTATGCGTCGGATCAGGTGGTGGCCTTCAACCGGGCGCAGGCGGAAGCGCTTCGACCGCTCACGGATGCACCGCTCATCCACAACTACATGGGGCGCGTTCTCGATTTCGATCATTTCGCCGTCGGCGCAGACCTCGATATCGCGTCATGGGACAGCTACCCGATGGGGTTTCTGGAGGATCGCATCGAGGCGCCGGAGGACTGGAAGCGCCGCTTCGCCCGGCAGGGCGACCCCGATTTTCAGGCGTTTCACCACGACCTCTACCGTGCGGTGGGTCGGGGCCGTTGGTGGATCATGGAACAGCAGCCCGGGCCGGTGAACTGGGCGCCGCACAACCCCGCGCCGCTGCAGGGCATGATCCGCCTGTGGAGCTGGGAGGCGATCGCCCATGGTGCGGAGGCCGTCTGCTATTTCCGCTGGCGCCAGGCGCCCTTCGCGCAGGAACAGATGCATGCCGGGCTCCTTCGGCCCGATCATGCCGATGCGCCGGCGATGGAGGAGGTCAGGGAACTGTCCGCCGAACTCGATGAGGAGGCGGAGACCGGCCCGGCACCTGTCGCCATCGTTTTCGACTACGCTGCACAATGGTCGTGGGAGGCGGAGCGTCAGGGCACGGAATGCGACTATTTCCGGCTGGTGTTCGAAACCTACCGCGCGCTCAGGCGGATGGGCGTCTCGATAGACATCGTGCCGCCCGGCACCGGGGATCTCTCGCCCTGGAAACTGGTGCTCGCCCCCGGCCTGATGATCTGGCCCGATGGGCTGCGCGAGGCGCTCGCCCCCCATGCCGGCGTTTCGATCTCGGGCCCGCGCACCGGCGCCAAGACCGAACACTTCTCGATCCCGGAGGGACTGCCGCCGCATATGCCGGGTCTCGATTGCAAGATCACGCGGGTGGAGACGCTGCGCGGCGATTGCCCCGTGCCGCTCCTTCGCCACGGTGCGTTGAAATGGTGGCGCGAGATCGCGGAAGGCTCGGCCCCGGTGGAGGAACATGACGCGGAAGGCAACCCGGTCCTGGTCGGGGAGGGCGGTCGCTACTACCTCACCGGATGGCCCGATGAGGCCGCCATGCTTCGGATCCTGCGCAAGGCGTGTGCCGAAGCGGGGATCGAGACGCTCGATCTGCCCGATTCGATCCGTGTTCGGGATCGCGGCCGCAAGCGCTTCGTGTTCAACTACGGTGCCGAGTCCGCAATGCTGGAAGGGCTCTTCAAGGGAGCGGACGGCGTCATCGCGCCGGCGGGCGTGGAGATCTTCAACCGCTGGCGCTAGCGGCGGAGCGGGATCAGCCCAAGCTCGCGCCAGACATGCTCCGGCACGTCGGCGAGGCGGATACCGGCGGCAACGATGGCGTCGAGAACCTCATTGGGGGCCATCGCCGCGACTTCGGACACGGGCCTGCCCGTCGCGACGGCCACATCCCGCACCGCGCGGCTTGCCTGCGGCACGATACCTAAGAAAGCGAGGATACGCTCGATCATCCGATTGCCCCCGAGAAACCGTGGTTCACGTTTCAATATGGAGAGGAGAGCGCGGTTTCCAAGGGGAGTCAATCGCCGCCTTGGCCGCGTTGGGCGCTAGAGACCGCGCATGACCTGCTGGCCCAGCACCTCGAAACTGTCCTGCACGACCTTTCGGAGTGCCTCGAAGGCCGAGTTGCCGCGCGCGCTTCCGCGCCACGCGAGCCCCATGCTCCGGCTCAGCGAGCGGTTGGAGAGTTTCCGCGCAACCACTTCGGAACCCTGATGAATTTCCGAACGGACATAAAGCGCCGGCAGGAACGTCACCCCCATGTTCATTCCCGTCATCAGGCGCAGCGCATCCAGCGATGTGCCCTCGTAGCTGGGACTGACCCGCGCGCCGAAGGTCTCGAACACACCCATCAGGGGGTCATGGAGATGGTAGGAGGGATCGAGTGACAGAATCTCCAGCCCGCGAAGGTCGTCCGTGCGGATTTCCGCCTGTGCCGCGAGCGGATGATCCTTGGCGAGGGTGAGGAGGAACGGTTCGCGGTAGACCTCCTTCACCTCCAGATCGGCATCGGGTACCGGCAGATGGGTTATGATGACATCGTGCACGCCGTCCACGAGTTCCTGAACGAGCCTGCGCGGAGCGCTTTCGCGGATGTAGAGCCGAAGATCGGGATGGTCGCCGTGCAGCCTGTCGACAACGGTGGGCAGCAGGTAGGCGCCGACGGTCGGCATCACGCCGAGGCGTATGGACATGGACAACCCCTTTCGCGAGGTCGTCACGAGGTCCGTCAGCGCTGTCGTCTCGTCGAGGATGCGCCGCGCGCGCTGGGCAACTTCGCGCCCGATCGGTGTGAGCAGCGCCCCCTGACGGCTGCGCTCGACGAGTGTCGCGCCGAGAGTCGCCTCGAGTGTCTGGATCTGCGCGCTGAGGGACGGCTGGGTCAGCCCCAGGTTCTCCGCCGCCTTCCTGAAATTCTGGGCCTGGGCGACGGCGAGCAACCCGCGCAACTGCTTCAGCGTGATCGACTCCATGGCCATGCGTCGGCTCCCCGGGTCCGATAGAAAAAAACTATCGCACGAGATTTCATCATTCGGTAGACGTTTTCAACACAGCGCTCCATATCGCCGCCCATCCAACCCCTCCACCCGGTGGGGTCCGTTTCCGTTTTTTCGGGACTCGATCAGAGAATCCCGGGACAGACCGGTCGGTAGCACTAAGTGCACACCGACCTTCGAGGTGTGAAGGAGCGTTCGCATGGCGATACCTGCGCAGGCGATGGGTGACCCGGCCGGGCCTTGGCGGATCGTTCCCGCGCTCGTCATGGCAGCCGCAGCGGCATGGTTCGCCACGTTCCTCGGCCCCATCGCCGCCGGCGAAACGCCCGAGCTCGTCCTGCAATGGATCCCGTCCTTGGGGATCGAGCTGGCCTTCCGGCTCGACGCGCTCTCGCTGACTTTCGCGCTCCTGATCACCGGGATCGGCGCGATCTGTTTTCTCTACGCCTCCACCTATTTCCGGACGGATCGTCGGCTCGTGCGGCTTCTGACGCTGCTGAGCCTTTTCGCCATTTCGATGCTGGGCCTCGTGCTTGCCGACGATGCAATCACGCTGTTCATCTTCTGGGAAGGCACCACGATCATGTCCTTCCTGCTCGTGGGCTACGATCATCACTCGAAGGACGCCCGGGACAAGGCCCTGCAGGCGCTGCTGGTGACGGGGCTCGGCGGGTTGGCGCTGCTGGCCGGCCTCATCCTGATGGGTCAGGTCGCCGGCACCTATCGGCTTTCGGAATGGAACCAGATGGGAGGCGTGTTCCGGGACAGCGAGCTGTATCTGGGCATGTTCATCCTGCTTCTGCTGGGCTGTTTCACCAAATCGGCGCAGTTTCCGTTTCATTTCTGGCTTCCCGGCGCGATGGCCGCGCCGACCCCCGTCTCGGCCTATCTTCACTCTGCGACGATGGTTAAGGCCGGGGTCTACCTCCTCGCGCGCCTTTCCCCGTCGATGGGGCAGACGGAGCTTTGGGTCTGGACGCTGACGCTCTTCGGCGCGGCGACGGCGCTCGTCTCGTCGCTCTGGGCGATGCGACAGACCGATCTGAAGCTGATGCTGGCATACACGACGGTCATGGGCCTCGGGACACTGGTGATGTTCCTCGGCGCGGGCGGCGGTGAGGGCGGATACTACGCGATCGCCGGCGCGATGACCTTCATCGTGGTCCATGCGCTCTACAAGGCGACGCTCTTCCTGTCCGTCGGTCTGATCGACAAGATGGCCGGAACCCGCGAGGTCGACAAGCTCGGAGGCTTGCGGATCGCGATGCCGATCGCCTGGGCGATCATCCTCATGGCATCGGCCTCGATGGCCGGGATCCCGCCCTTCTTCGGCTTCATCGGCAAGGAAATCATGTATGAAGGCGCGCTGGGCGCGCTGTCGGAACCGCTGCTCGTCGCTTCCGCCGCGGTGACGGCCAATGCACTCATGGTCGCCGCGGCGGGCATGGTCGCGCTCAAGCCCTTCCTCGGGCGGCAGGTCGTCACCCCGAAGGAGCCACGGGACGCCCCGGTGACCATGTGGGGCGGGCCGATGATCCTGGCGGTCATGGCGCTTCTCTTCGGGCTGTTCCCCGGGCTGATCGGCCCCGGCCTCGTGATCCCGATGGCCGAGGCTGTCTACGGATCCACCGTTCCGGTCGAACTGAAGCTCTGGGCCGGTGTCAACATGGCACTGGGTCTGAGCATCCTGACCTTCATTCTCGGCGGCGTCTTCTACTACGGCCTCGGTCAGATGCGGCGTGCCCTCGATCTGGAGCAGAACCGCGTGTGGGACGCGGCCGATGCCTACGAGGTCGTGCTTCAGGCAGTCAAGGATTTCGCGGCCTGGGTCGCGCGCGTTTCCCAGCCGGGCACGATGACGGCCTATCTGCGATACACCTTCCTTTTGCTGGGTGTGCTGATCTGGGGCGCGATCCTGTTCGGAACGGGCGGCCTCGCGGTTCCGCAAACAGGCGTGCCGATCTTCCATGCCTCGGTTGTCGCGATCATCGCCGTCTGCACGGTCGCCATCGTCTTCACCGGCTCGCGCCTCGTGGCGATCACGGCCCTTGGCGGGGTTGGCGCGGGAATCGCGGTGATCTTCGTGCTCTACTCCGCCATCGACGTGGCGCTGACGCAGCTCCTCGTGGAGATCCTGATCGTCGTCTTCATCGCCATCGCGCTTCTGAAACTGCCGCGGGCGGGGACCGGCCGGTTGCGGATCGGGGATGCCGGCGTGGCCGCGGTGCTCGGGCTCGGCGTCACCTTCGCGCTGCTGGCGGTCACGGCGACGCCGCTCGACCGCTCGGTCACGAGCTTCTTCGAACAGGCGAGTTATCCCGACGCTTACGGGCGCAACATCGTCAACGTGATCCTCGTCGATTTCCGCGCGCTCGACACGCTTGGTGAGATCGCCGTCGTCGTCATCGCCGCCATCGCCGCCATCGCCGCGCTGCGCGGCGGCGCCGAGGACGAGGAGGAGAAGGGCAAATGAATTCCATCATCCTCACCACTGCGACACGGGCTCTCGTTCCCGTCCTCGTCGTGATGTCCTTCGCTGTCCTTCTGCGTGGCCACAACGACCCCGGTGGCGGCTTCATCGGTGGCCTGCTTGCGGCGCTCGCTGTCGCGCTCCTCGAAAAGGCCCACGGCCCGGCAGAGGCGCGGCGCTGGCTGCGCCTCGATCCGCTCGCGATCGCGGGCGCCGGACTTGCTGCCGCGATCCTGGCTGGCTTCTGGGGGGCCGTCGTGCACGGCGCGTTCCTGACGGGAGTCTGGCCGTTCTACGGCCCGGGCCCCAGCGGATCGAACGAAGGGGTGCCTGCGGGTTCGATCCTTCTGTTCGATCTCGGTGTCTACCTCGTCGTCGTCGGCGCGGTCAGCGCCATCCTGATCGCGCTCGAGGAAGCCGGCATCCCGCCCGAGCGCCCCGTTGGCGCCGACGAGGAAGACGAAGAGGAGGACGCCTGATGGAACCGCTCCTTGCGATGCTGACCGGTCTTCTGGTCGCGGCGGGCGCCTATCTGATGATGTCGGGCAATCTCGTGCGCTACCTGTTCGGGCTGACGCTTCTGTCGAACGCGGCGAACCTGCTGATCTTCACCGCCGGCCGCATCACCGAGGCCGCGCCGCCCCTGATCGCGAGCGGAGCCTACGCGCCCGAGGGCGAGGTGGCGAACGCGCTCCCGCAAGCGCTGATCCTGACGGCGATCGTGATCGGCTTCGGCCTGTTCTGCTACGCGCTCGCGCTCGCCTACCGCGCCTATTACGCGATGGGCACCGCCCGGATGGATGACATGCGGCTCGCCGAGCCGATCGAGGAGACGCAGAAATGATCCTTGTCTGGCCCATCGCCATTCCGATGCTGACGGCCGCGATCCTTCTGTTTCTCGGCCGGGCGCGGGCCGTGCAGCGGGGCGTCTCCCTGGCGAGTTCGGTGGTGCTTCTCGTGGCCGGCATCGTCCTGCTGGCACGAGTGCTGGAGCACGGGCCGGTCGCCGCTCAGATGGGCAACTGGCCCGCGCCCTTCGGCATCACCCTGGTGGCGGACATCCTTTCCGCGGCGATGGTCGTCATCACGGGCATCATCGCCGTCGCCGTCGCGCTCTATGCCTATGGCGAGGTCGAGGATTGTGACGAGCGCAACGGGCACCACGCCCTCACCCATGCTCTTCTGACGGGTGTCTGCGGTGCCTTCCTGACCGGCGACATCTTCAATCTCTATGTCTGGTTCGAGGTGATGCTGATCGCCTCCTTCGGTCTGCTCGTTGTCGGTGGAAAGCGTGCGCAAGTGGACGGCGCGGTGAAGTATGTGGGGCTGAACCTGATCGCGACGCTCGCCTTCCTTTCAGGTGTCGGCCTGCTCTACGGCACGACGGGAACGCTCAACATGGCCGACCTCGCCGGGAAACTGGATGGGCGGCAGGAGGAAATGGCGGTCATGGCCGCCGCGGCGTTGCTTCTCTTCGCCTTCGGGGCGAAGGCGGCGATGTTCCCTGCCTTCTTCTGGCTGCCGGCGAGCTATCATACACCATCCGTCACATCCTCGGCCCTTTTCTCGGGGCTCCTGACCAAGGTCGGGGTCTATGCGCTGATCCGCGTCTTCACGCTGGTTTTCGACACCGAGGTGCCCGCGATCCAGAACGTGCTGATCTGGGGCGCCGTTCTCACGATGGTCGTTGGCGTTCTGGGCGCGGCGGCGCAGAACTCGATCCGGCGGATCCTGTCGTTCCACATCATCAGCCAGATCGGCTACATGGTGCTGGGCCTTGCGATCTACACGCCGCTCGCGCTTGTCGGGGCGATCTTCTACCTGTTCCATCATATCGTGGTGAAGGCGAACCTGTTCCTGATCTCCGGCGTCGTGAAGAAGCTGACGGGGTCGGAGGACCTCAAGAAGATCGGCGGGCTCTACGGCGCGAAGCCGCTGCTGGGCGTCCTCTTCCTGATTCCGGCACTGAGCCTTGCGGGAATACCGCCGCTTTCCGGCTTCTGGGCGAAGCTCCTCGTTATCCAGGCAAGCCTCGAAGTGGAGGGATGGTGGATCGCCTTCTTCGCGCTCGCCGTCGGCCTGATGACCGTCTTCTCGATGTCGAAGATCTGGCTGGAGGCGTTCTGGAAGCCCCATCCCGACGGCGAAGAGGCGATCGCGACACGCATTCCCCTGCCCATGATCGCACCGATCGCCGCGCTTGCCGCGATCACGGTCTTCATCGGCCTTTTCGCCGGTGTTTTCGTCGATGCAGCGATTGCATCGAGTGACCAGGTGCTCAACCCTGACGCCTATATCGAGGCCGTGCTCGGAGGAGGATCGTGATGCGTGCACTTCTCAAGCCGATCAAGCTTCTCAACCTGATCGTCTACTTCCTGTGGGATCTGGTGACGTCCTCCTTCCAGGTTGCATGGGACGTGGTGACGCCGAGGCTCAGGGCGCAACCCAAGCTGCTGCTTCTCCCGATGGATGCAAAGACGGACGGCGAGATCACGCTGACCGCCAATCTGATTTCACTGACGCCGGGGACGTTGAGCCTCGACGTGTCCGAGGATCGGCAGCAGCTTCTCGTCCACGCGATGTTCGCCGCCAAGGATCCCGATGCCACGAAGCGTGACCTCAAGGACGGGATCGAACGCCGGGTTCTGGAGGTGACGCGATGACCGTCTTCGGACTCGAACTGACTGGCGTGGTCGGCTGGTCCCTCGCCATGACCGGGCTGATGCTGACGCTGGCTCTCCTGATGGCGACGTGGCGGCTGCTGAAGGGCCCGACGACGGCGGACCGTGTCGTGGCCCTCGATCTCATCACGATGATCCTCGTCGGTTTTCTCGTCGTCTTCGCGATGGCCTCCGGCGTGGGATCCTACATGGATGCGGCGATCGTGCTGTCGCTGGTGGCCTTTCTGGGAACGGTGGCCTTCGCGCGGTTCGTCGAACGCACGACGAAGGGAGAGGACTGATGATCGCGGAATGGATCGCGGCAGGCTTCATCCTGTCGGGGGGCGCCTTCGTCCTCGTGGCGGGTCTTGGCGTCTTGCGGATGCCCGATGTCTATATCCGGATGCACGCCTCGACCAAGGCGGGTACGCTCGGCCTCGGCCTGATCTGCGTCGCGTTGATGATCATCGGCACGGGGATCGGGCAGAGGCTGGAGGCGCTCTTCGTCACGCTCTTCATGATCGCCACCGCGCCTGTCGGCGCGCATCTGATCGGCCGGGCCGCCTATCGTGCGGGTGTCGGTTTCGTCGTCGGCACGAAGGTCGAGGACGGGTGCGAGCAGTTCGGCGAGCCGCCGCTCGCCGAGGTGCACTACGGTGAACAGGGGCCCGGCACGCCGGTCTGACCGCCTGCCGGGCCCGGAAGTGGCACAAGCAGCGGTTCTTCGGCCACGAGGTTACGCGTGCCCGGCTTCAGGGCCGCGGGATCGAGGTCGATTCGAACGCGAGGATCGTCCGCGAAAGCGCCCGCCCACGCCCTTGTCGAAAGGGCACGATGGAGGGCGGCGCGCCGCTCCATCGCCGCAGACCGCTGCTTGCGCGCGCGGATCGCGAGACGCAGCCGCGCGAGCGGGCCGAAAGCGGCCTTTCGGCTACTGCCGCCGGTGATCTCCGCAAGCGGCCCGATGGCCCGCTCGTCGAACCCCGCTTCGCTCATGATCCGGTGAATGGCCTCTCCGGCGCCGGAAAGCCCCTCCGCCACGCCGTATCCGTCCTGCCACGGCTTCAGCGCGCGATTGAAATGCAGAACGACGGGGGAGAAATGCCGCGCGAAGCCGAGGCCCATCAGGCCGGCCTGGAAGTTCCAGGCAGGGCTCAATTCCGTCCAGCCCCCGTCGAAGACATGGTTGAGGAAATCCTGCTCGTTGAACCTGACGAGTGCCCCGAACCGGGCCGCCCAATCGGGGAGCCGATCGAGGGGGCTCCGCGCGCGCCACGCCGCAACATCGATCAGCAGCACGCCGGCGTTGAGATAGCTGCCCCCGCGCACCCCGATCCCGGGAAGCCACGCGGAAGGTTTCGCGGGCAGGCCGGGCACCGACCCAGACAGAAAGCCCATGTCGGAAACCGCCGCGATCGGTGCGGCCATCGGGACAGACCAGATCCTATCGGGATTGCGAAGGACCAGCGTGTCGACATCGAGATGCAGGATACGAGCGTAGCCGCCGAGCGCATCCGCCGCCGCGAGCTTGAGATAGACGATCCGCGGCCATGCGGGATTGAGCGGCAGCCGCGTCGCGATCGCCTCGCCCAGGCTTTCCCGGCGCACCTCGACACGCGGGTGGATGCCGGCCGGGATCGGCGGGAACTCCGCGCCCTGCGGCTCGAGAAAGACGATGACATCCGCTCGGGTGAGTTCCGCAATCCGGTTCGCCTGCGCGAGCGCGACCGGAAACAGGTGTTCATCGACGATGAAGAAGATGGCGTTCAAGCTGTCCTCGACGTGCTGCGCTGCCGCTAGGGCATCCTTCGGCCCGCTCAGTGCGGCAGGCTGCCCCATGGAGCAGCCTGTCGCATAGGTATGCGGACAGGTGAGCCTAAATCCGTGTCACAAGATCGGAATTGTCCGTTTCGGAGAAAAGAATGCTGGATGCACTCCTGCTGGCCCGGATCCAGTTCGCGGCGAATATCTCGTTTCATATCCTGTTCCCGACGATCACGATCGCACTCGGGTGGTATCTCCTCTTTCTCAAGCTGCGGTTCAACAGGACGGGCGATACCGCCTGGATGGAAGCCTATCGCTTCTGGGTGAAGGTGTTCGCGCTCTCCTTCGGGCTCGGGGTCGTTTCCGGTATCACGATGTCCTTCCAGTTCGGCACGAACTGGCCGGGCTTCATGGAGCGCGTGGGCAATATCGCCGGGCCGCTTCTGGCCTATGAGGTGATGACGGCCTTCTTCCTGGAGGCGGTCTTCCTCGGCATCATGCTGTTCGGGCATGGGCGCGTCTCCAACCGGATGCATACGCTCGCGACCTTCTTCGTCGCGTTCGGCACGACCATGTCCGCCTTCTGGATCCTCGTCCTGAATTCGTGGATGCACACGCCTGCGGGGTTCGAGATGCGCGACGGCGTCGCCCACGCCACGGATTGGATGGCAATCATCTTCAACCCCTCCATGCCCTACCGCCTCGTCCACATGCTCCTGGCCAGCGGCCTGACGGTCACCTTCCTCGTGGCTGGGATCAGCGCGCTGCGCTGGCTCTGGGGCGACCGGGGCCCGGCGGTGATGAAGGCCATGAAATCGGCGGTCTACATGGCCGCGGTCCTCATCCCGCTCCAGATCCTCGCGGGTGACATGCACGGCCTCAACACGTTCGAGCATCAGCCGGCGAAGGTGGCCGCGATGGAAGGCAACTGGGAAACGCAGGCCGGTGTGCCGCTCGTGTTGTTCGCCGTGCCCGACGAGGTGGCACGCGAAAACCACCTCGAGATCGCGATCCCCAATGTCGCCAGCCTCATCCTCACCCACGAACTGGACGGCGTGGTTCCGGGGCTGAACGATTTCGTCACGGAAGAGGGTGACGTGCTCCACCCGCCGGTCGCGCCCGTGTTCTACGCGTTCCGCGTGATGATCGGTGTCGGCGTCCTGATGCTCGTGGTGAGCTGGGCGACGTCCTGGCGGCTTGCGCGCACCGGTCAGCCTGGCGTCTGGCCCGCGCGTGCGCTCGTCGCGATGACCTTCTCGGGTTGGGTGGCGACGCTTGCAGGGTGGTATGTGACTGAGATCGGCCGCCAGCCCTGGCTCGTGACCGGCGTGCTCGATACCGCGTCCGCGGCGGCTGACCACCCCGTGCCGATCCTCGGGCTCAGCCTCGCGCTCTATCTATCGATCTACGCGGTGCTGCTTGCCGCCTATATCGGCACGATCCTCTATCTCGCCCGGAAGGCGGCGAAGGGGCGGCAATTGCCCCCCGCGCCGATCGCCACCGTGGCCGTTCCGGCGGAGTGAACAGATGCTCGACTATCCCTTCCATGACTGGCTGCCCGTCGTCTTCGTAGCGCTGATGGGGATATCCATCCTCGTCTACGTTGTGCTCGACGGGTTCGACCTCGGCGTCGGCATCCTGTCGATGTCGGCGGAAGATCAACACCGCGACATCATGATCGGCTCCATCGGGCCGTTCTGGGACGCCAATGAGACCTGGCTCGTGATGGCGGTGGGGATCCTCCTCGTGGCGTTCCCGCCCGCGCACGGCGAGATCCTCGTTGCACTCTACCTGCCGGCGACGCTGATGCTGATCGGCCTCATCCTGCGCGGCGTTGCGTTCGAGTTCCGCGCCAAGGTCAATCTCGACCGCAAGATCTGGTGGGACAGGGCGTTCTTCGCGGGCTCGCTGCTTGCCGCCGTGATGCAGGGCTACATGCTAGGCAAGTTCGTCACGGGCTTTGCCACCGGGCCGTTGGCGGTCGCCTTTGCGATGCTGACGGGCCTGTGTCTTGCGGCGGGCTATGCGTTCATCGGGGCGTGCTGGCTGATCGGGAAGACCGAAGGGGCGCTCCAGCGTCGTTCCGTCGATCTGGCCAAGCGGTTGGTCTGGTTCGCGGCCCTCGGGATGATCGCGATCTCCATCGTCTCGCCGCTGGCGAATCCGGAGGTTTTCGCCCGCTGGTTCGCGCTGCCCGAGATTATCCTGCTCGCGCCTGTCCCGCTGATGGCGGCGGGCCTCTTCGTAATGCTCTTGCTCCTCCTGCGGGAGATGCCGATCCCCGGTGACCGCTGGGCCTGGGCGCCCTTCGCGATGACGGTGGCGCTCTACGTCCTCGCCTTCGCGGGGCTCGCCTACAGCTTCTTCCCCTATGTCGTGCCCGGTGAGATGACCGTCTGGGACGCGGCGGCGAGCCGGGAGAGCCTCGCGATCATCCTCGTGGGAGCCTGCATCACGCTGCCGGTGATCGCGGGCTACTCGATCTGGGCCTATTTCATCTTCCGCGGGAAGGCGACGGCGCTTCGCTATGAATGACGTTGCGTCCTCGCCAACCGGCCGTGAGACGCCGCGTCCCTGAAAAAACAGTTAAAATCGGAGGAGGTTTGCATTGATTGCAAGGCTGCCATGCACTATCTCCGCTAGCGTGACTGAAATGTGACGGCATATTGCGCCGCACACCCGCCCCGCTGCGGGCCAATCAGACAAATGAAATTACGAGAGGGTGTTGACCATGTTCGATGCCGCCGACGCGCAGGCATATACGAATGATCAGGGCGTACGCGCACGCCGGCTGTTCGCAGCCGTGGTGCTCGCCGCGCTCGACGACGCGATTGCCGACGACAAGAAATACGGAAACGGCCCCGACCAGATCGCCCGCTGGGCCCGTTCCAAGGACGGGCGCGAAGTCCTGATGTGCGCGGGCATCGACCCGTCCGAACGCACGATCAACGGACTGATGGAATTCGTCCGCCGCGGCGTGCGGACCTCCGTCGCGCTCAGCCGGGAAGAAAGCGAGCGCCGGGCTGC
>JBMYPI010000013.1:0-24666 GCA_049600155.1 Rubricella sp. | reverse complement strand
CGCCGGCACCGGCGGCAATGCACAGGATCGCCGCGAAGGCCACGATAGGGTTCACGCCAACAGGAGCCACGAAAAGGCCCACGGCAGCGGTCAGCACGACCAGCGACATCACCCGCGGCTTGAGGAGATCGAAGAAATCCCTGGCCGTGGGCTCGATCTGATCTGTCCGGTGCTGGCTCCAGCTTGCGTCGGTCATCTCGTGGTCTCCGGGGTCGCGGCGGATCACTCCGCTGCGGCCACCTCGATCGTTTCGCCGATTTCGGCCTCGGCATACAGGTCACGCGCCTGGGTGAGCCATGCGTCGTATTCCTCCTGGCTCACCACCATGACCGTGATGGGCATGTAAGCGTGGTTGATGCCGCAGAGTTCCGAGCACATGCCGAAATACACGCCTTCTTCCTCGGCGCGGAACCACGTCTCGTTCAGACGGCCGGGAACGGCATCCATGTGCACGCCGAAGGCGTTGATCTTCCAGGAGTGGATCACGTCCGCCGCGGTGACCTGCATCCGCACGGTGGCATCCACGGGAACGACCATCGCGGTGTCGGTGGCGAGTTGGTAGAGTTCCTCGCCATAGCCGAAATCTGCGAGCTGGTCGGGCTGCAGCATGAAGCTGTCGAAATAGATGCCCTCGTCGGGATACTCGTAGCCCCAATACCACTGATAGCCCGTCACCTTGATCGTCAGGTCGGGCTCGGGGATGTTGAGCTGCTTGAACAAGATCGGAAGGGAAAGCGACCCGATCACCACGAGGATCAGGACGGGGACCAGCGTCCACGCGATTTCCAGCGGTGTGTTGTGAGTGAACCGCGCGGGTTCGGGGTTCCGCTTGGCGTTGTAGCGGATGATCACCCAGCCAAGAAGCGCGGTCACGAAAAGCGCGATGACCGTGATGACGACCAGCAGGAACGTGTCGAGAAAGACGATATCGCGCGCGATCTCCGTCACCGCGGGCTGGAAGTTCACCCCGTTCGGCACGGGCGCGCCGATCACCGGCAGGTTATCCGCGAATTCCCGCTGGATTTCCGCCTGCGCGAAGGCAGCGCTCCCAAATCCAGAAGCCGCAAGCGCGCCGAGCGCACCGATCACCGTGTTGAATCGCATCATGTCCATCCGCATGTTTTCGGCAGTCGCTGACAGGGATCGCATCACAGATTCCGCCCCTGCCTTTGATCCACGTCAAAAACCATACTAGGTGTCCAACGACAAGCTGTGACGCCGCAGCATTCCGTCGCATACCGTCGCAAATTCCACATGGCGGTGCGGCCAGACCGGAAGGCAGAACATGACCGAGACCCGATTCCGCCCCTTTGACACCGATCTCGACCGGGAAGCCGCCCTTTCGATCCTGCGCGACACCGTGGCGGGTGCCGACGACGGGGAGCTGTTCCTCGAACGGCGCAGGCTTGAATCGCTCGTCTTCGACGACGGCCGATTGCGTAGCGCCAACTACGACGCGGGCGAAGGGTTCGGGCTGCGCGCCGTCGACGGCGAAACAAGCGCCTATGCCCACGCAACGGAACTGACCGAAAGCGCACTGCGCCGCGCATCCGAGACCGCGCGCCTTGCCGTGCGGTCGGGAAAAGGGGTGCTCGCGGAGGGGCCGCGTGCGACGAACCGCAAGCTCTATGCCGATCTCGACCCGGTGGATGAGGTGCCGTTCCCCGTCCGCGTCGAGCTTCTCAAGGAGATCGACGCCTATCTGCGTGAGCGCGATCCGTCCGTCGTTCAGGTCACCGCAACCGTGGCCGCGAGCGTTCAGGAAGTCACGATCCTGAGGCCCGAGGGGACGGAAGTGTCCGATATCCGGCCGATGGCGCGCCTCGGCGTCTCCGTCATCGTTGAACGGGACGGGCGGCGTGAGAGCGGGAATGCGGGCGGCGGCGGGCGGCATGATCTCACGCGCCTCATCGCACCGGACCACTGGAAGCCGCTCGCCGACGAGGCGCTGCGGATCGCGAAGGTCAATCTCGACGCCGTCGCCGCGCCCGCGGGCGTGATGGACGTCGTGCTCGGCCCCGGCTGGCCCGGCATCCTGTTGCACGAGGCGGTGGGCCACGGGCTGGAGGGCGATTTCAACCGCAAGGGCTCCTCCGCCTTCGCGGGTCTGATGGGTCAGCAGGTCGCCGCGAAGGGGGTCACCGTGCTTGACGACGGCACGATCCCGGACAGGCGCGGTTCCCTCACCGTGGATGACGAGGGCACGCCATCGGGCAGGAATGTCCTGATCGAGGACGGGGTGCTCGTCGGCTACATGCAGGATCGCCAGAACGCCCGCCTGATGGGGGTGGAGCCCACGGGCAACGGCCGCCGCCAGAGCTTCGCCCACCCGCCCATGCCGCGCATGACCAACACCTACATGCTCGGCGGCGAGGCTGAACCGGGCGCGATCCTCGCCGACCTCAAGGACGGGATTTACGCCGTCGGCTTCGGCGGCGGGCAGGTGGACATCACCAACGGCAAGTTCGTCTTTTCCTGCACCGAGGCCTATCGCGTGAAGGACGGCAAGGTGGGCGCACCGGTCAAGGGCGCGACGCTGATCGGCGACGGTGCGACCGCGCTCAAGCAAATCCGCGCCATCGGAAACGACATGGCCCTCGATCCCGGGCAGGGAAATTGCGGCAAGGCGGGCCAGTGGGTGCCCGTCGGCGTTGGTCAACCCACCCTGATGATCGGCGGCCTGACGGTGGGCGGTTCCGGCGCGTGAGCGGCCTGCGTGTCCTCGTCGATGCCGATGCCTGCCCGGTGAAGGAGGAGGCGATTCGCGTCGCCCTGCGCCATTCGGTGCCTGTCACGATGGTCGCCAACGCGTGGATGCGGCTGCCGGAGCATCCGCTCGTCTCCCGCGTTGTCGTGGATGACGGGTTCGACGCCGCCGACAACTGGATCGCGGAACGGGCGGACGCGGCGAGCGTCGTCGTGACCTCCGATATTCTCCTGGCCGATCGTGCGCTGAAGGCCGGCGCGACCGTGCTCTCCCCGAACGGCAAGCCCTTCACCAGCGCCGGAATCGGCGGGCAGATCGCGACCCGCGCCATCATGGCCGACCTGCGTGCGGGGGGCGAGCAGATCGGTGGCCCGTCCCACTTCACCCGCAAGGATCGCTCGACCTTCCTTCAGGCGCTGGACACGGCGCTTGTCCGGCTTTCGAAGGCGCGGTGAACCCGCGCTGGTGAAAAATTCTCTGCGATTGTTCGAAGGTTTCGGAATCGATCGGCGGTGCGGGCGCCCCCGGTCCATGACTTCTGTCACCGAATCTCCAATCGAGGTAGGACAGATGCACACCGCAAGACTGACCGACCCCTTCGAGCGCCCTGTCTTCGTCCTTGCGCTGGCCGCAGGGTCGCCCACCGATCCGGATCTCCTGCTGTCGGGCTGGTATGGCCGGCCCGTCGACCTCACGATCCTGCGCCGACCGGGAGAACGCGCGCCGCGGTGCCCCGGTGCCGAGATCCTGACCGATCGAGGCTATCCCTTCCTGCAATCCACGTTCGACGCCATTGCCGGCCCCGCCGCGGAGGTCTGGCAGCTGCGGCGGTTCCTCGCGCCGGGCGGGGCTCTCTTCGCCTGGCACGGCTCAGTAGGAATACGCCTCGTACACCGGAGCGATGCTGCCGCCCCATTCATCGCCAAACCGGCGCAGCAATTCGTCTGACGGGGTTTCGCCGCTTTCCACGCTGTCCTTCAGCGCGTTGAGGAAATGCGTCTCGTCGGGCAGGAGCCCGCCCGCGCCGGTGCGGGCGCGGCTCTTCAGCCCGGCCTCGGAGATCTCCAGCACCTCCGCCGCCAGATCGCGCATCGACCGTCCTTCGATCTGCGCGGCGAATCCGTTCTTCGCCGCGTCGTGACGCATCGCCTCGCGGGTTTCCGCATCCCAGCCTTTGGCGATGTCCCAGGCGGCATCGAGCGCGGACTGGTCATAGAGAAGGCCGACCCAGAATGCCGGCAGGGCGCAAAGCCGCCGCCAGGGGCCCGCATCGGCGCCCCGCATCTCCATGAACTTCTTGATCCGCACGTCGGGGAAGATCGTCGTGAGGTGATCGGCCCAGTCGCTCAGCGTCGGCTTCTCGCCGGGCAGGGCGGGCAGTTCACCCTTCAGGAAATCCCGGAAGCTCTGGCCCAGCGCATCGTGATAGACGCCGTCGCGGTAGACGAAATACATCGGCACATCGAGCGCATAGTCCACATAGCGCTCGAACCCCATCCCCTCCTCGAAGACGAAGGGCAGGATACCGGTGCGCGCGGTATCGGTGTCGCGCCAGATGCGCATCCGCCAGCTTTGCCAGCCGTGGGGGTGCCCCTCGTAGAAAGGGGAGTTGGCGAAGAGCGCGGTGGCCACTGGTTGCAGCGCCAGGCCCACGCGGAACTTCTTCACCATGTCCGCTTCGGAGGAAAAATCGAGATTCACCTGCACCGTCGCCGTGCGATACATCATCTGCGTGCCGTGGGTGCCGACCTCGCCCATGTAACGGGTCATCAGCTTGTAGCGCCCCTTGGGCATGACGGGCATCTCGTCCTGCCGCCATTCGGGCGCGAAGCCCATGCCGATGAAGCCCGCCCCGATGCGATCGGCCACGGCCTTGACCTCGCGCAGGTGGCTGTTCACCTCGTCGCAGGTCTGATGGATCGTTTCCAGCGGCGCGCCGGAAAGCTCCAGCTGCCCCCCCGGTTCGAGAGAGACGTTCGCCCCGTCCTTCTCCAGCCCGATCAGGTGTCCGGCCTCCTCGACGGGCGACCACCCGAAGCCGTCTCTCAGGCCTTCGAGCATCGCGCGGATCGATGCCTCGCCCTCATAGGGCAAGGGGCGGTGGTCGCCGAGCGTGTAGCCGAACTTCTCGTGCTCGGTCCCGATGCGCCAGTCCGCCTTCGGCTTGCAGCCTGCCGCGAGGTATTCGGCCAGTTGCTCGTGGCGCTCGATCGGACCGCCGCCTTGCTGTGGGATGGACATCTGGGAAACGCTCGCTCGATCGTCGGGCGATCAGGTAAACCGCAAGGTTGCACAAGGCGCAAGCGTGGATCGGGGCGGACACCGGAAACCCGCTGTTTCCCCGATCAGGACGCCCATAGCGGGAAATGCCCTTCCCGACCCGACTCGATCAGATCGAGCGCCCGCGCCAGCGGAAATCTGGGCAGGGCGGCGAACACGTCCTGCAATTGGCTCGCGCCTTCTGCGTCCACCGGAATCGAGAGACGCTGACCATCGTCGGTATCCAGTGTCCAGACGGCCCGGTCCCGCGCGACATCGACCGTAACGCGGCTCAGGTTGTCGGCTTCGATGAAGCCGCCATCCTCTCGGATCGGGCCGAAATAACCCACGCGCCGCTCATCTACCACGACGACACCCGGCCCGCCCCGGCGGCGCGATAGCCTCAGCCGGAGCGCCGCGCCGCGCAGAAGCGGCATCGCGGCGATGAAGAACAGCCCGCCGAGCCCGGTCCAGAACACGAGGCCCGACAGCATCCCGCGCCCGATCAGCACGATCCCGAGAACGAGAATCGCGGCCGAGCCGATCAGTTCGGCATGCCGTGCCAGCCATTCCCGCGCTTCCCGTCGGACGAAACTCAACGCCAGTCTCCACACGCCGCCTGCCAGAGGGCCAGCGCGGCGACCGCCGCGGTGTCGGCCCGGAGGATTCGAGGGCCGAGCGTAACCGAAACGCAGTTCGGGAGCGATCTGATGCGTTCGGCCTCCTCCTCCGAAAAGCCGCCCTCCGGCCCGACGAGGATCGCCGCCGGTTTTCCGGCGAGCGGTTCGAGCGCCTTCAGTCCCGTTTCGGCGACCATCCGTTCGTCGCAGAAGACGAGGGCGCGATCGGCGGGCATCGCCGCGAGAGCCTGATCGAGCTTTACCGCCTCATGCAGGTCCGGGACGAAGATGCCGCCACATTGTTCGGCCGCCTCGATGCAGTGGGCACGGAGCTTGTCGGGTCGAATCCTTTCGGAGTTGGTGTACCGGGTGAAGACCGGTTGAATTGCGCGGACGCCCATCTCCGTCGCCTTCTCGACGATGAAATCCGTCCGCGCCTTCTTGATCGGCGCGAACAGGAGCCGGAGATCGGGCGGAAGCCCCTGCGGCCGGGTTTGCTCCAGCGCCTTGAGTACCACATTTTTTCGGGAGGCTTCAGCGATCTCGCACAGCCATTCACCGTCACGCCCGTTGAAGCAGGCGATCCGGGTTCCGGCGGTGGCGCGCATCACGTTGATCAGGTAATGGCCTTGGTTACGATCGACGGCAACCGCGCCCCCGGGGCCGAGATCACCCGTCACAAAGAGCCTGATTTTCGCGGAACGGTCTGCCATAACGCCTCCGATGACACAGCCTCCACATAAGCCGTCCGAACCCGCCGATGGAAGAGTTGCGGATGCGGTCGCGGACAATTGGGTCGATCGCCACGCGCCCGCGGGTCTTCGCCCCCTCCTGCGCCTGTCGCGCGCGGACAGGCCGGCGGGGACATGGCTCCTGTTGCTTCCCTGCCTCTGGTGCATCGCGCTGGGCGCGGCGGCGACGGGTGGATGGAGTCTGCAGGCCGCCTGGATCGCCATTGGCTGCGGAATCGGGGCGTTCCTGATGCGCGGCGCAGGCTGCACCTGGAACGATCTGGCGGATGTCGAGTTCGATGCCTCCGTCGCGCGGACCCGATCGCGCCCGCTCCCGTCCGGGCAGGTGACCCGAAGGCAGGCCCGGCTCTGGATGGTCGCGCAGGCGCTGATGGCCTTCGCGATCCTTCTGACCTTCCCCCCCCTCGCGATAGGACTGGGGATTCTCTCGCTCGTGCCGGTGGCGATCTATCCCTTCGCCAAGCGGTTCACCTGGTGGCCTCAGGTCTTTCTCGGCATCGCGTTCAACTGGGGCGCGCTTCTCGGTTGGGCGGCGGTCGCGGGAAATGTCGGCCCGGCCTCGATAAGCTTCTACCTCGCCGGGATCGCCTGGACGCTGTTCTACGACACGATCTACGCCCACCAGGACAAGGAGGATGACGCGCTGATCGGGGTGCGTTCGACCGCACGCCTTTTCGCCGAGCGAACGGAACTCTGGCTGATGCGGTTTCTGATTCTCGCGGTGATCCTCGCGGGGCTTGGCGTGATCCTGGCGCTCATCGACGCCAATCCGCTCAGTCTCCTGCTGGGCCTTGTCGGGGTCTGGGGATTCGGTCTTCACCTGTTCTGGCAGTTGCGTCAGCTCGATATCGACGATCCGGCGGGTTGCCTCCGACTGTTCCGTTCGAACCGGGATGCGGGCCTGATCCTCGCGGCATTTCTGGGCGCCGCCGCGCTCGTCGCTTGATGCCGGGGCGTGGATGGCCTAGGCCAACCAGCCGAAGCAGGGAGGCTGAATGCGCCGGATCGCACTGACACTCGTGGCACTTGTCTGGGTCCTGTCGGGCTTTCTCGCCTACAGGGTCGCCGTGGTGTCGGTCGATGCGATCGAGGAACGCAGCGAGGAAGACGTGATCCGCGGTCTGGAGGCTGCCGGGCTGGACTGGGCCGAGGTCGAGACGGATGGTCTGATCGTGCGGCTTGCCGGAACAGCACCAGCCGAGACCGCACGGTTCAGGGCGCTCGATGTCGCGGGCCTGATCGTCGGCCAGTTGCGGCTCGAGGATACGATCGAGGTCGCCACGGCGATCCCGCAGGACTGGCCGGACCCCACGCTGCAGATCCTTCGCGCAGGCAGCCAGACGACGCTCGTCGGTATCGTTCCGGAGGGGCGCACCGCGCCGCTCTCGGTCGCGGTCGCGGCGCCGGGAACACAGGTCGTCAATCTGTTGGAGACGACGGCCGCGACACCGGGTCAGGGCTGGACGGCGGCGGTCGATGCGGGCCTCGACATCGCCTCCGCGATCACCATCGGCACCATCACGATCGAGGATGGTGCCGTCAGGCTCGAAGCCGTCTTCCCGGACATGGACAGTCTGGAGGCCTTCCGCCGGGATGTGCTGGCCCGACTGCCGCAATCGGTCGCCCTCGAGGCCGACATCTCCGCGCCGCCGCGCCTGCTTTCGCCGTTCACGCTCGATGTCGAAGCCGAAGCGGGAGATGTCCGGCTCGTCGTCTGCCATGCGCGGTCCGAAACCGAGGCGCAGGAGATCGACGCATTGGCGGATCGCCTTGCAGCCGATGAGCCACACGCCGCCTGCGAGGTCGGCGGCGGCGGCCCGGACGGCTGGCCGACCGCTGCGCGCGCGGCCATCGTTGCCGCGGATGCTCTCGGCGACGGTCGCGTCACCATAGAGGATGGTGCGGTTACCGTAGCGCCCGCCGGGTCCGTCTCGCAGGACCGCGCGCTCGGCGCGATGGGCCTGATCGCCGGAATGCTGCCCGAAGGCTTCACCCTTTCCGGTCCGACCGCCGAACCGGCGGTCATGCCGCCTGCGATCGGCGAGGAGCCGCTCTTCACGGCGATCCTCCTCGATGGATCGGTTTCGATCAGCGGGCAGGTCGGCGCGGCCGATATCGCGCGTGCGGTGGAGGCTCATGCCCGGGCTCTTTTCGGTGTCGGCAGCGTCAGCGCCGAGCTTGCGCCGGGCGGACCCGTGAGCGCCGATGACATCTTCAAGGGGCTCTCCGCCCTTGCGCGCCTGCGGTCCGGCGAACTCGCCATTCACGAGGGCCTCGTCAGGATCGGCGGTATCGGGACGCGACCCGATATCGAGTCGCTCATCGCGGCCGAGCTCGCCCGGCGTCCGGAAGGATCGGCCAGCGCCGAGATTTCGGTCGTCTACGAGCCGCAGGTCTATGCCGGGCCGGAACGCCCGGGCGCCGATGCCTGCGAGGCGGAGATCGCGTCGATCCTGGAGGAGCGCCAGATCACCTTCGCTCCATCATCCGCCGTGATCGACGCCGAGAGCGCGGCCGCGCTCGATGCCATCGCGGCGGTGATGCGCCGGTGCGTGGGCGTGCGTTTCGTGATCGAGGGGCACACCGACTCCAGCGGCGCAGCCGACGTCAACCTCGCCATCTCGAGCGCGCGCGCCGAAGCCGTTCTGGATGCGTTGCTCGGGCGCGGCGTCTTCCTCGACGTCATGACGGCGGAGGGCTATGGGGAGACCCGGCCCGAATACGACAACGAGACGCCGGAAGGCCGGGCCCTCAACCGGCGGATCGAGATCCGGGCCCTGCCGCAGGAAGAGGAGGCAGCGGAATGACCCGCACCGAACTGGTCACGCTCATCACGGTCGGCCTGATCGTCGCCATGATCCTCGGCTGGGTCCTGCGCTGGATCTACTCCACGTTTTCCAGCACCCGGTCGGGCGATATCCAGACGATCGAAGCCCTGACGAAGCGGATGGAGGAAGCCGAAGCGCTCCGCGCCGATGCCGAGCGGCGGCTTGCCGAGGCCCAGCGCGACAACGCGGCCCACCTGCGGGAAAAGGATGCCGAGCTTTCCGCCGCGATGGACGGCCTGTCCCAGGCACGCCGCGAACTGGCGGACTGGCGGGCGGCCTACGAGGCACTCCAGAGCGCGCGTTCGGAAAACTAGGCCGCAGCCGTGCGCCCGGCTTCCCCGCAACTCATTTCCGCCAGCGCGCCTCGGCCGCGTCGTCGGAATCGCGCGCATCGACCCACCTGCCCCCGTCGCGACCCGATTCCTTCTTCCAGAACGGCGCACGGGTCTTCAGGTAATCCATCGTGAACTGCGCGGCATCGAACGCGGCCCGACGGTGGCGGGACGCCGCGATCACGAGGACGATCCGGTCCTGCGGCTTGAGCGCCCCGAAACGGTGGACGATCCGCAGACCGGCGAGAGGCCAGCGCTCCGCCGCCTCGTCCGCGATCGCCTTCAGCGCCCGCTCCGTCATCCCGGGATAGTGTTCGAGCATCATTTCACTCACGCCGCCCGTGTCGCGGACAAGCCCGGTGAAGGTCGCGACCGCGCCGATGTCGCCATCGCCGGATGTCAGCGCGTCGATCTCTGCGGCGATGTCGAAATCCTCTTCCTGGACGCTGACGGAAACGGTCATCTCATCCCCCCGTCATCGGCGGAAAGAAGGCGACCTCCCGCACACCGGCGAGCGGCGCATCGAAATCGGCTGCCTCCTGATCGAGTGCGACGCGCAGCGCGCGGATATCGGCGAAGGCGGCATCGTAGCGTTCCTCCCGCGCCCTCAGTTCGGCGACGAGATCGGCCACCGTCCGCGCGCCGGTTTCGATGTCCTCGGAGGGAACGCCGATCCGTTCCCGCACCCATGCGAAATAGAGAACGCGCATCACAGATCCTCCCTGACTTGCAGATGCGGCATCGCTTTGCGGAAATAGTCCCACCCGGTGACGACCGTCAGAATCGCGGCAACCCACAGAAGGACGAGACCCGCGAGGAATCCCCATTGGCCCAGCAGCATCGCTCCCCGCAGCCCGGGTGTATCCGGAATTGCGCCTGACAGAATGGCCTCCAGGGCGCCGGGATCGAGCGCATAGGTGATATCGAGCGCACGCGCCTCCGCCCCGGCGGCGAGGAAAAGCGTCGCGAACGCCACCATCTGCGCCGTTGTCTTCCATTTCGCCAACCGCGTGACATCGAGCTTGATGACGCCGAGAAACTCGCGAAGCCCGCTTACCAGCACCTCCCGAAGGAGGATCAGCACGATCGGCACGACGAGCAGCGGCACGAACCCGTAGACCGCCATCAGGACTGCCGCGGCGGTCACGATCATCGCCTTGTCCGCGATCGGATCGAGCATCTTGCCGAATGCGGAGCCCTGGTCGAACCGCCGCGCGATCCAGCCGTCGAGCCAATCCGTCGCGCTCGCCCCGATGAAGATCGCAAGCGCGATCCAGTCCGCAGAAGGCCTGTCGAAAGCGAGATAGACGAGCGCCACCGCAGGGGCGGCCAGCACCCGGGCGACAGTCAGGATATTTGGGATGGTCCAGCGCATGGCGCCTGTCTATCGCCTCACCGCTCCCCGTGGAAGAAGGCATAGATGGTTTCGGCAAGCGCATCCGAGATCCCGGGAACGGATTTGAGATCGGCGAGGCCGGCGCGTGTCACGGCCTTCGCCGATCCGAAATGGGTCAGGAGCGCGCGCTTGCGCCCCGGGCCAACGCCGGGGATCTCGTCGAGCGGCGTGCGCGTCGTCGCCTTCGCGCGTTTCGCCCGGTGTGTTCCTATGGCGAAGCGGTGTGCCTCGTCGCGCAGCCGCTGGATGAAGTAGAGCACCGGGTCGCGATGGGGCAGGGCGAAGACCCGGCCCTCGGGCGTGTGGAATTCCTCCTTGCCGGCATCGCGGTCCACTCCCTTGGCGACGCCCACGATCTCGACATCCTCCACGCCGAGTTCCGCGAGCGTCTCCGCCGCCGCCGTGACCTGCCCTGCGCCCCCGTCGATCAGGACGAGGTCCGGCCACTGGTCCGACTTTCGATCCGGGTCCTCCTTCATCAGCCGGGTGAAGCGGCGCTCAAGCACCTCGCGCATCATCCCGAAATCGTCGCCGGGGGTGAGGTCCTTACCCCTGATGTTGAACTTGCGATAGCTCGATTTCAGGAATCCCTCCGGCCCCGCGACGATCATGCCGCCAACGGCATCGGTGCCCTGGATATGGGAGTTGTCGTAGACCTCGATCCGGTCGGGTGGGCCGTCGAGGCCGAATGCCTCGGCCAGCCCGTTCAGGAGTTTCGTCTGGGTCGCGCTCTCCGCCATCCGACGGGCAAGCGCCTCGCGGGCGTTCCGCGAGGCCTGCTCGACCAGAAGGTGTTTCTCCCCCCTCTGGGGCACGAGGATATCGACCTTGCGGCCGAGCTTCTCACCAAGCGCATCTGCCATGACCTCCGGCGTCTCCAGCGGGTGGGACATCAGGATGAGGCGTGCGGGATCCTTGGTGGAATAGAACTGGCCCATGAAGGCCTCCAGCACCTCCGCCGGGTCTTCCGCGCCGCCGGTGCGCGGAAAATAGGCACGGTTGCCCCAGTTCTGGTTGGCGCGGATGAAGAAGACCTGGACGCAGGCCTGCCCATCCTGCGCGTGCAGCGCGATCACGTCCGCCTCGGGCGTGTTCTGCGGGTTCACGCCCTGGCTCGATTGGACGTGCTGCATGGCGCGCAGCCGGTCCCGGAGCGCCGCGGCGCGTTCGAATTCGAGTTTCTCGCTGGCCGTGGCCATGTCGGCGCGAAGCTGTTCCTGCACCTTGGTGGACTTGCCCTGGAGAAAGCGCGTCGCGTCCTGCACCAGCGTAGCGTAGTCCTGTTCGCTGATCTTCCCCACGCAGGGGCCGGAGCAGCGCTTGATCTGGTAGAGAAGGCAGGGCCGCGTGCGGCTCTCGAACATCGCGTCCGAGCAGTTGCGCAACAGGAACGCCTTCTGAAGCTGGTTGAGCGTGCGGTTCACCGCACCCGCGCTCGCGAACGGTCCGAAATAGAGGCCCTTCTCCCGCCGCGCGCCACGATGCTTGCGGATCTGGGGGAAGGCGTGGGCGGTGGTGACATGGATGTCGGGGAAGGACTTGTCGTCCCGCAACAGAACGTTGAACTTCGGCTTGAGCTGCTTGATGAGGTTCTGCTCCAGCAGCAGCGCCTCCGTCTCCGTCTCGGTGGTAAGGAACATCATCGAGGCCGTCGCCTCGATCATCCGCCGGATGCGCGCCGTGTGGCCGGACAGCTTCGTGTAGTTGGCGACGCGTTTGCGCAGTGATCGCGCCTTGCCGACATAGAGCACATCGGAGCGCGCATCGAGCATCCGGTAGACGCCTGGCCGGTCATCGAGCGTATCGAGATAGGCGCGGATCACGTCCGGCCCGGTGGCGGTTTCCCGGGCGTGTCCCTCCTCGTCGAATCCCGTCTGGATTGTGTCGTCTCTGTGGCTCATGGCGTTCCGCTGATTCTCCGCCTTGGCTGCACCGCCGGACAGGTGGTTTCAAGGAAAAAGGCATCCACTGAATCTGTGGATAAGTCTGTGATCAATTCAGCGGTCATCTGGATATTTCCTTGTGTCATATGGGCTTTCCCGATTTGCACAAAAAAAAGGCATGCAATTCAAGCATTTGATATAGAAGGATTTTTTTTATTTCGACCTGGTTCTGAACGGAATCGTCTGGTTCCGCGAGGCAAAACGACGACACTTATGTGTCAAGTGGAAAACCGGGAGACCCGCGTCTTCGAATTGCTACTCGACGCCCATCACGTCGGGTGTTTTCCAGGCGAGATGCTGACCTCCATCAAGGCACAAGAGTTGCCCGGTAAGACCGTTAATATTCAGTAAAAATCTGAGCGCCGCGCAGATCTCGCCCGGGTCCGAACCGCGTTCGAGGATGGTCGCCGCACGCTGCCTGGCGAAGTGTTCGGCGCTCTGGCGCGCGCCCTGCATCGTCGGGCCGGGGCCGATGCCGTTCACCCGGATCTTCGGCGCCAATCCCTGTGCCGCCATCTGCGTGAACGCCCAAAGGCCATGCTTGGCGACGGAGTAGGTCGTGAACTCCGGCGTGGGCTTGCGCACTCTCATGTCGATCATGTTGACGATCGCGGCTTGCGCCACCGGCTCACCGTTCCCGTCCTTCTCCGGATCGGGCGCCTGTTCGGCGAAGGCCTGTGTCAACTGCATCGGCGCGCGCAGGTTGGAGCCGAAATGCTTGTCCCAACCCGAGCGGGTGAAGGTGTCGATCCGATCGTATTCGAAGATGGAGGCGTTGTTGACCAGAAGGGTCAGGGACGCGCCGAGCGCCTCGACCGCGCGCGGGACGAGAGCTGCCGTCTCGTCCCAATCCAGAAGATCCGCCTGAACGACTTCGGCCCTCACTCCCATCGCGCGCGCCTCGGCGGCGACGTCGTTCGCGCCGGTATCGCTCGAGTTGTAGTGAATGGCGACGTTCCAGCCGTCTTTCGCCAGATCCAGCGCCATCGCGCGGCCAAGGCGCTTTCCTGCCCCCGTGATCAGTGCGCTGCCCGGTTTCATCGCCCGCCCCTCCCATCCCGGGGCGGTCCGTCGGCGCCCCGTCGCTTACACAAGTTGATAGACGTAGACGCCATATAGCGCCACGAGCCCGAAGCCCCATGCCCGTGTAACGTTCGTCAGGTGCAGCACGAACGGAAGGAGCAGGAGCGACGTCGCCAGCATCACCCACAGATCGATGCTGAGGAACGTGACGGGCACCTCCAGCGGGCCGAAGAAGCTGGCCACGCCCATGATCGCGAGCAGGTTGAACAGGTTCGAACCGATCACGTTGCCCAGCACGACATCGGCCTTTCCGCGCAGGGTCGCCGTCACGGTCGTCGCCAGTTCGGGCAGGGACGTCCCGATCGCCACGAGGGTCAGACCGATGACCGCATCCGAAACGCCGAAGGCCTCGGCGATCCCCTGCGCCCCCGTGATGAGCAGGTTCGCGCCCGAGGGAAGCCCGATCAGGCCGAGCAGAATGAAGGCCCCGATCTTGATCGGCGCCATGTCGGGCTCGGCGTCTTCCAGTTCCTCCGGCAGATCGGCCTTCTGGCTCGCGCGCGCGCTGCGATAGGCATCGAACAGCATGAACGCGAGGAACGCGAGCAGCACGAACCCGTGCAGAATGCCCAGCGGCCCCATGAAACACAGCCCGATGAACACGAGCGTGGCGACGATCATCGTCCAGAAATTGCGCTGGGTGTGGCACTCCCTGGTGTGGATCGTCGCCAGGATCGCCGGCAGCCCGATGACGAGGAGAACGTTGGCGATGTTCGATCCGACGACATTGCCGAAGGCGATGCCGTCCGCGTCGGAAAGCGCCGCTTCGATTGCGATCAGAAGTTCGGGCGCCGAAGTGCCGAAGGCCACGATCGTGAGGCTCACGATCAGCGCCGGTATCCCCAGCCGCAGGGCGAGCGCCACCGCTCCCCTGACAAGGAAGTCACCCGCGAGGACGAGCAGAACCAGGCCCCCTAGGGCCATCAGCAGATTCATGCGGTCGTTCCCCTGATTGCGGCGTTCCCCGTTGGCTCGCGCATGTAAGCGTCTTTCATCCCGTTGGAAGGGGCCTGCCCCATCGCGGGATCAGTCCGCTCCGCAGGCGCAGGGACCGTTGCCGGGGCGCAACGCTCCACATCGCTTGCACCGGCGGGTGGAGAGCTTGGCCTTCTCTCCGCGCTTCAGCCCCGCCATTCGCAGGAACGCGCCGAGCTTCCCGATCATCGCGAGCACCGCGATGAAGATCAGGAAGAGGATGATGATCCGGATCATCATGCCGGCTCAGAGCCCGTAGCGCGCGCGCAGGAGGCGCTCATCCATCGCCGCGGCGAGATCCTCCACACCCGGTCCGCCCATCCTCGAAAAGAAGGACCGCCGCTGGTTGATGGGCACGAGCCGGATCTTCTCTCCGTAGCGCTCCTTCAGCACGGGCACGAGATGACCGATCCCGTCGGCGAGCCCCCCATCCACGGCCGATTGACCGACCCACACCCTCCCGGTGAACAGTTCGTCCTCGGCAAGGGTGAGCCGCTGGCCCCTCCGGGCGCGGACATGCGCCTTGAAGTTCTCGTGGATCTGACGCTGGAGATCCTTCAGGAGCGCCAGATCGTCAGGGTCCTCGGGCTGGAACGGATCGAGAAGCGCCTTCTCGTCTCCAGCCGTGTGCACCCGCCGCTCGATACCCCATTTCGCGATCAGCTCGTGAAAGCCGAAGCCGGCCGAGATCACACCGATCGAGCCGAGGATCGAGTTCGCGTCGCAATGGATGTCATCCCCCGCGCAAGCCAGCCAGTATCCGCCCGAGGCCGCCACATCCTCCACGAAGGCGTGGACAGGGATGTTCTTCTCGTCCGCGAGTCTGCGGATCCGGGCCGCGATGAGCGCCGATTGCGCGGGCGACCCACCCGGAGAGTTGATGGCCAGCGCGACCGCCTTCGGTTCCCCCCGTGAAAAGGCTTTCTCGATGACGGGCGCGAGCGATGCATCGCTCAGGCCGGTGCGGGACAGCCCGCCGCCCCCCGCGCCGATCGCGCCCGAAAGGCGAATGACGGGAATGAACGGGGCGCGCATGCGGCGCAGGAAGGCGGGCGTCGGTATCTTCATCATCGCTCCCATCTAGGCGAGCCGTCCCGGCCCGGCAAGCGCCCGCTTCCCCGGTGCCCCCGCTTTTGCTAGTCTCGGCCATCCGGGGCATTCACCCGTGCAGGAGCCGACCGTTGAAAGACCTCTCCAAGCTCGATCACGACGAGATCCTCCGCGTGAAGCTCGATGCGCTCCGCCAGGAACACCGCGATCTCGATGACGCGATCCGCGCCCTGCAGGAGCGAGGCACGGCGGATCAGTTCACCCTGATGCGGCTCAAGCGCCAGAAGTTGGCATTGAAGGACAGGATCGTCGCGCTGGAGGATCAGATGACGCCCGATATCATCGCCTGACCTTGCGTCGTCGCGCGGGAAGGGTGTAACCCGCGTTCCACCGATCTCTTGCGCGAAAGGCCGGGGCCCATGACCTCACCGCTCGTCGGCATCGTGATGGGCAGCCAGTCAGACTGGCCCACGATGCGCCATGCCGCCGACATTCTCGAAACGCTCGATATCCCGTTCGAGAGCCGGATCGTCTCCGCCCACCGCACGCCGGACAGGCTTTGGTCCTACGGCAAGGAGGCGGCGGGCCGCGGCCTGAAGGCGATCGTCGCGGGCGCAGGCGGCGCGGCCCATCTGCCCGGCATGCTTGCAAGCAAGACGCGCGTTCCCGTGATCGGTGTCCCGGTGCAGACACGCGCGCTCGGCGGGCTCGACAGCCTCTACTCAATCGTCCAGATGCCGCGCGGTTTCCCCGTCGCCACGATGGCGATCGGCGAGGCGGGCGCGATGAATGCGGGCCTGATGGCCGCCGCGATCCTCGCCAATGAAGACGCGGCGCTTGCCGCCCGGCTGGATGCCTGGCGGGACGCGCTTTCGGCCTCGATCCCCGAGGAGCCGGAGGATGGATGAGCCGCTCGCGCCCGGCGGTACGATCGGTATTCTCGGCGGTGGCCAGCTCGGCCGGATGCTGGCGCTCGCCGCGGCGCGGCTCGGCCTGAAGGTCCATATCTTCGAACCCCAGCCCGATTGCCCCGCCTCGCAGGTCGCCCATGCCACGACCACCGCGCCCTATGACGACCACGACGCGCTTCGCGCGTTTGCGGCGGCCGTCGATGTCGTGACCTTCGAGTTCGAGAACATCCCGCCAGAGGCGCTGGATGCGCTCGAGGAGATCCGGCCCGTGCGCCCCTCCCGCCGCGCGCTGGCGGTCAGTTGCGACAGGCTGGAGGAAAAGACCTTCCTCGCCGGGCTCGGCCTGCAGACGGCGCCTTTCGCTGCGGTGGACGATGAGGGCGACCTCGCCGAGGCGCTCGCCCGCATCGGGACCCCCGCGATCCTCAAGACACGCCGCTTTGGCTATGACGGCAAGGGGCAGGCGCGGATCATGGCCCCGGGCGATGCCGACAGAGCGCTCGAAAGCCTCAAGGGCGCGCCGGCGATCCTCGAAGGCTTCGTCGATTTCTCCACCGAGATCTCGGTCATAGCGGCGCGTGGCACCGACGGGCAGGTCGCGGCCTACGACCCCGGCGAAAACCTGCACGAAGACGGCATCCTGCGGCGCACGACCGTCCCGGCCCCTGTTCCCCGCGCGATCCGGACGGACGCGGTCCTTCTCGCGGGCCGCATCCTCTCGGCGCTCGATTATGTCGGTGTCATGGGCGTGGAGCTTTTCGTCACCCGCTCGGGCCTCGTCGTGAACGAGATCGCCCCGCGTGTGCACAATTCCGGGCACTGGACGCAGGACGCCTGCACGATCGACCAGTTCGAACAGCATATTCGTGCGGTCGCCGGATGGCCCCTCGGCGACGGCACGCGCCATTCCGACGCGGTGATGGAGAACCTCATCGGCAACGATTTCGAAGCCTGGGCCTCTCTCGCTGCCGATCCCGGCGCCTGCCTGCACCTCTACGGCAAGGCCGAGACGCGGCCCGGTCGCAAGATGGGGCATGTCAACCGGATCACTCCGAAAGGCTGAGGGCCGCAGCGCGTCCACGCCCCGGCCCTCATGTCTTCTTCAAATATCCCCGCCGGAGGCAGCTGCGCCATCCGGTCCTCGATGGGGTCGCGGCGCGGGGCGCTTCAGCCGGTGTAGCCCTGGCGGGAGGCGTTCGCTTCCGCGTCGCCCTTCGCCTTGTAACCTTCGGAAGAGGCGCCGACGATCTGGCCATTGGAGGCCTTGCGCCGCCAGCGCCATTCGCCCTTCTTGTCCTGATAGACCTCGAACTTGTCGTTCTCGCCCGCCATTGGGTTCTCCCTGATGTCCTGTCTCGCGGCTGTCCCGCGGCGACAGAGTGCGGAAAAAGAACCCGCCGGGCAAGAATTTCGACCTTTCCCAACGGCTTTTGCGCGCGGGGGTTGCGTGTGACCACCGATCTGGACAAGAAGCGGCGTCCCGAACACGAGCACAGAGTCGACCATGCCCGCGCAAATGCTCCTGACCCTCTCCTGCGACGATCGCACCGGCATCGTCGCGGCCATTTCCTCGCAGCTGATGGTGATGGGCGGAAATATCGTGGAGAGCGCGCAGTTCCGGGACCCGGCCTCGAACAGGTTCTTCATGCGCGTCGCCTTCGATCTCGAAGAACCGATGGAGATCGGCGCGGTCGAGGCGAAGTTCGCCGCCGTTTTCGAGCGCTACGGGATGGATGCCCAGATCGTGGATCGCGCCCGGCGGCCAAAGATCGTCATCATGGTCTCGAAGTTCGACCATGCGATGCTGCATCTTCTCTACCAGATCCGTGTCGGCTGGCTGCATGCGGAGGTCGCCGCGATCGTGTCGAACCACCCCGACGCCGCCCGCTGGGCCGAGATCGAGGGCGTGCCGTTCCACCACCTCCCCGTCACGAAGGAGACGAAGGCGGAGCAGGAGGCGCAGGTGCTCTCCGTCATCGGTGAGACGGGTGCGGAACTGGTGGTTCTGGCGCGCTACATGCAGGTCCTGTCCGACGATCTGTCCAACCGGCTTGCGGGGCGCTGCATCAACATCCACCACTCCTTCCTGCCCTCGTTCAAGGGCGCCAAGCCCTATCACCAGGCCCATGCCCGCGGTGTGAAGCTGATCGGCGCGACGGCCCATTACGTCACGCCCGATCTCGACGAAGGCCCGATCATCGAACAGGAGACGGTATCCGTTTCCCACTCGATGGAGCCCGATGATCTCGTCGCCGCTGGGCGGGACGTGGAGAGCCGCGTCCTCGCACGCGCGGTGCGCAATCATCTCGAACGGCGGGTATTCCTCTGCGGGCGCCGGACGGTCGTTTTCGCCCGCTGATCCCCCCGGAATCGAAAGCGGCGATCCGCTGGCCCCGAACCGCCGCCTTCCTTCGCTCCGGCCCGAAAGCCGGGATCAGTTGAGCCGTTC
Source organism: Rubricella sp. (assembly GCA_049600155.1). Lineage (GTDB taxonomy): Bacteria > Pseudomonadota > Alphaproteobacteria > Rhodobacterales > Rhodobacteraceae > Rubricella. The sequence goes on along the minus strand of JBMYPI010000013.1, from coordinate 5,361 downwards.
GCCCGTGTCGGCGGCGAAATAGCTTGCCCGGGCAAGGTCGAAGCTCAGCGGCAGGTGCTGGCCCGCATGCGCCTGCGCCTCGGAATGGAGGCGCGCGGTCACGCGCCGGCCGCCAAGCTCGGTCACCACGAAGGTGTCGGCACCCGCGGGCTCCACCACGTCGATCAGGCAATCGGCCACCTGGTCGCCGGCCCGGCGCACGTTGCCGACATCGGTGATGTCCTCGGGCCGCAGGCCAAGCGTGACCTCCTGCGCGCTGCCGTTGAGGCCGGGCAGGAGGCTCGGATCAGTCAGGATCAGTGGCTCCTCGCCCACGCGCTCGATCTCGATGCGTGTCTGGCCCTGGTGCGCCATGACCCGCGCCGGGATCAGGTTCATCGCGGGCGACCCCATGAAATCGGCGACGAAGGCGTTGGCGGGGCGGTTGTAGATCTCCGCCGGGCTGCCCGCCTGCTGCACGACCCCGCCCTTGAGCACCACGATCTTGGTGGCGAGTGTCATCGCCTCGATCTGGTCATGGGTCACGTAGACGATCGACGCGCCGAGCTGCTGGTGCAGGCGCTTGATCTCGGTCCGCATCTCCACGCGCAGTTTCGCGTCGAGATTCGAGAGCGGCTCGTCGAAAAGGAAAAGCTGCGGATCGCGCACCAGCGCCCGGCCCATGGCGACGCGCTGGCGCTGACCGCCCGAAAGCTGGCTCGGCTTGCGGTTGAGATAGGGCGTGATCTGGAGAAGATCGGCGACCTCCTTCAGCTTCGCGTCCTGCGTGGCGCGGTCGACGCCGCGCACCTGAAGCCCGAAGGTGATGTTCTTCGCCACGGTCATCGTGGGATAGAGCGCGTAGGACTGGAAGACCATCGCGATATCGCGATCCTTGGGGCTGACGCCCGTCATGTCGGTGCCGCCGATCCGGATCGTGCCGGAGGTGATGTCCTCCAGCCCGGCGATGCAGTTGAGAAGCGTGGATTTGCCGCAACCCGATGGCCCGACGAGGACGAGGAACTCACCCTCCTCGATCGACACGTTGATGTCGTGCAGGACATGCGTCGCCCCGTAGGACTTGTTGAGGTTCTCGACGGAGAGGATGGTGCCCATGGCCCTTACCCTTTCACTGATCCCGCGGTCAGCCCGCGGATGAAGTACTTGCCGGCGACGATGTAGACGAAGAGCGTGGGCAGGCCCGCGATGATCGCGGCAGCCATGTCCACGTTGTATTCCTTCACGCCGGTGGTGGAGTTGACGATGTTGTTGAGCGCGACCGTCACCGGCTGCGTCCCCGCCGCGCTGAACGACACGCCGAACAGGAAGTCGTTCCAGATCTGGGTGAATTGCCAGATGACCGAGACGACGATGATCGGTGTCGAAAGCGGCAGGAAGATCGCGGTGAAGATGCGGAAGAAGCCCGCTCCGTCGACTTTCGCGGCGCGCACCAGCTCGTGCGGGATCGTCACATAGTAGTTGCGGAAGAACAGCGTCGTGAAACCGATGCCGTAGACGACGTGGACAAGCATCAGCCCCGGCAGCGTGCCCGAGAGGTTCAGAAGGCCCAGCACCTGCGCCATCGGCAGAAGCACCACCTGGAAGGGGATGAAGCAGCCGAACAGCATCAGCGCGAAGATGATGTTGGCGCCCCGGAACCGCCATTGGGCGATGACGTAGCCGTTCACGGCCCCGATGATCGTGGAGACTACAACGGCCGGAACCGCCATCGCGACGGAGTTCCAGAAATAGGGGCGCAACCCTTCGCACTGGACGCCGGAGCAGGCCTCCGACCAAGCGGTGCGCCAGGCATCGAACGTGATTTCGCGGGGCAGGGCGATGAGGCTGCCCGTGCGGATTTCGTCGAGGCTCTTGAGCGATGTCGTCAGCATCACGAAGAGCGGCATCAGGTAGATCAGCGCGAACAGGCCGAGGATGGAGAACAGAAGCACACGCAGCGCGAGTTTCGTCCAGTCCGTCCGGGCGGCGGTTCGGGAGTGTGTGAGGGCGGCGTCAGTCACGGCGGGTCCTCAACTCTGAATAAAGGTAGGGAACGACGATCGCGAACACGACCATCATCATGACAGTGGCCGACGCCGCGGCCTGGCCGAGATCCCCGCGCGAGAACGCCATGGCATACATGAACGTCGCGGGAAGATCGGTGGCATAGCCCGGCCCGCCCCCCGTCAGCGCGATCACCAGGTCGAAGGACTTGATCGCGATATGGGCGAGCACGATGAAGGCGGAGAGGAAGATCGGCGCCATCGAGGGCAGGATGATCGCGGTGTAGATGCGCGGCGTCGGGATCCCGTCCACCTGCGCGGCGCGGATGATCTCGGTATCGACCGATCGCAGTCCCGCGAGGAACAGCGCCATCACGAAGCCCGAGCTTTGCCAGACGGCCGCGATCACCACGGTGTAGATCGCGAAATCGGGGTTCACCAGCCAGTCGAAGGCGAAGTTCTCCCAGCCGAGATCCTGCATCACCGTCTCGATGCCGAGGCCGGGATTGAGGATCCAGCGCCAGGCCGTGCCCGTCACGATCATCGAAAGCGCCATCGGGTAGAGATAGATCGTCCGCAGCACGCCTTCGGACCGGATCTTCTGGTCGAGAAGGATCGCCAGAAGCAGCCCCAGCACCATCGAGATGCCGATGAACAGGCCGCCGAAGATGTAGAGGTTCGTGATCGCCACGTCCCAGCGGGGGCTGTCCATCAGGCGTTCATACTGGATGATGCCCTCGATCTCGTAGCGGGGCAGGAGGCGCGAGCGGGTGAAGGACACCCAGGCCGTCCAGCCGATGAAACCGTAGACGAAGATCAGGACCGCGATGAAGGACGGTGCCAGAACGAGTTTCGGCACCTGGTGTTCGAGCCAGTCGCGCATGGCTTCCTCCCTCGAAATGGGCGAGGCGCCCCGGATCGCTCCGGAACGCCTCTTTCGCGCATGTCAGAGGCTGTTGCGAACAGCGTCGACGAGCTGTTGCACCGCCTCCTGGGAGGACATGTCGCTGTTGAAATGTGCGGTCACCACGTCGGTGATCGCACCGGCCTGAGCACCGCGCAGGGCCATGCCGTGCGCATAGGAGGGCAGGAGCGAGCCGTTGCCCGAGGTGACGCTCATGTCATAGGCCGACTGGCGTGCGCAGTAGTCGAACGCGTCGAGCGCGACATCCGTCCGCGCCGGGATCGACCCCTTGTTGAGGTTGAATACCTCCTGGAAGTTCTCACCCATGATCAGTTCGGCCAGAAGCGCCTGCCCGTCCTGCCTGTCATCGCCAGAGACGTCGAACATCGCGAAACTGTCGACATTGTAGAGGTAGCCGCCACCCGGCGTGGAGGCGCACAGGTAATCCACGCCCGGTTCGAGGCCCGCAGCGGCGAACTCGCCCTTCGCCCAGTCACCCATGATCTGGAAGGCCGCTTCGCCGTTGATCACCATCGCCGTGGCGAGGTTCCAGTCCCGGCCGGAGAAGTTGTCGTCCACATAGCCGCGCAGGGTCCGCATCTGGTCGAAGACGGCGACCATCGTGTCGGAGCCGAGTGCCTCCTCGTCGAGATCGACAAGCGCGGACTGGTAGAACTCGGGGCCACCAAGGCCGAGCACGACGGTCTCGAACACGGTCGCGTCCTGCCATGCCTGCCCGCCATGGGCGAGGGGGATGATGCCTTGCGACTGGAGCGTTTCGGCCGCGGCGTTGAACTCTTCCCAGCTCGTCGGCATCTCGATCCCGGCATTGGCGAGCACCTCGGCATTCGCCCAGATCCAGTCGACACGGTGGACGTTCACGGGCGCGGCGCACCAGGTGCCCTCGCACTGCATGTGCGCGGCGATGGACGCGGGCAGAAGCTCATCCCAGTTGTTGGCCTCGGCCACGGCGGAGATGTCCGCCAGCGCGCCTTCCTCGTACCATTCCTGGATCGCCGGGCCCTTGAGCTGAACGGCGGTCGGCGCGTTGCCGGACAGGACACGCGCCCGCAGCGCGGTCATCGCGGCCTCGCCACCGCCACCGGCGACGGGCATGTCCGTCCAGGTGCCGCCGCGGGTCGCGAACTCCTCCATCAGCACGGCGACCGAGCGCGCTTCGCCGCCCGAGGTCCACCAGTGCAGAACTTCGGCCTGCGGCTCGGCGATGGCGGCGCCGGCCGTAGCCATGACAGCGACAAGCGCCGTCGCGGAGACGGTAGATTTGAACATCATGTCCTCCCAAAGGGTTTTGTGTCGGTTCGCACGTTTGCTGGCGAACTGGGATCAAGCATCCCGCTGCCCCGCCTGCCGCTCAAGCCCCTCCGACCGTTGCATCTCCAGATTTTCCCGCGTTCTGTTACGAGGTGTTACAGAACGGCGCGGAGTGCCCATGTCGATCCCCCGGCTGATGGTCGTCGAGGATGATCCCGAGATGCAGGAGATGCTCGTCGCCTTCCTGCGAAGGGAGGGATTCGCGGTGCAACCGGCCTCCACCGGCGGTGAGGTCGAGGCGATCGTCGCCCGCGAGCGGATCGACCTCATCCTTCTCGATGTGATGCTGGGCGACGAGAGCGGGCTGGAGATCTGCAGGCGCCTGCGCGCGGAAAACGACGTGCCGATCATCATCGTCTCCGCGCTCGCCGCCGACGATGCGCGGATGCAGGGCTATGCCGCCGGCGCGGACGACTACGTCGCCAAGCCCTTCAACCCGGAACTGCTGCTCGCCCGCATCCGTGCGGTGGCCCGAAGGACCCGTCGCACGCCATCGCTGTCCTACCGGCGCGAGACCCGGCGGTTCGCCTTCGACGGCTGGATCTTCGAGGCGCGCAGCGGTCGGCTCACGGCGGCAAGCGGCTACGACGTCGCCCTCAGCCAGCGCGAGATCGCGCTCCTCAAGGTGTTCCTCGCCAACCCTTTCGTTCCCCTGACAAGGGAGGAGATATCCGCCGCGCTCGATGAGACGGGGGAGGCGATCACCGCGGCGCAGAGCCGCGCGATCGACGTGCTCGTCGGCCGCCTCCGGGCCAAGATCGAGGCCGATCCCCGCAACCCGGCCCTGATCCAGACCGTCCGGGGCACCGGCTACATGCTTGCCGCCGATGTCGGGGCGGAGGCGGAGGATTGAACCGGCTGTCCACGCTCGCCGGGGGGGCGATCCTCGTCGCCTGCCTTGCCGGCGCGCTGGCGCTCGGCGGCTGGTATCTGACCGAACGAAGCTGGCAGCGGCACCTGCAATCGGCCTATGCCGCGGGCGTGTCGCTCTACGAGGCGGCGCGAGCCTTCGACCGCGGGCCGCTCAGCGAAGGCACCGATCCGCCCGACCGGTTCGAGATCGCGCTCGTCCGGCCGGAGGTCTTCGTCTCCGACGACGGGCGCGAGCGGCTGCGCTTCCCCGGTGTTCCGCCGAACTGGAAC
>JBMYPI010000012.1:0-25274 GCA_049600155.1 Rubricella sp. | reverse complement strand
CGAGTGCGTCGAGATCGCGCGCGCCGTCCACGACCTGGCGGCGGACGGCGTCCGCTTCGATGAGATCGCCGTCCTGCTGCGCGATCCGGACGGCGCCATCGTCGATATCAGTTCACCGACCTGACCCGCCCCGCGCCGGGGCTTCGCCGGAAAAACCGATCCGTTGCACCGCGGCAGCCCGCCGCGACCGGAACCGGCTGCCCTTTCGCACCGCAAAAGCCAGAAACCACCAAGGACAAGATCATGACGAACCAGCTTTTCTGGGATCGCGCAGCACCTCGATACGCCCGCAAGCCGATCGCCGATCCGGACGCCTATCGCAGGAAACTCGCGCTGGTGTCCTCGCTTCTTGCGCCCACGGACCGCGTGCTGGAGGTGGGATGCGGCACCGGAAGCACCGCCCTTCGCCTTGCACCGGAGGTCGCCCACTACACCGCGACCGACGCATCGGGCGTGATGATCGAGATCGCGAAGGACAAGCTCGGCAGGGGCAGCCCCGGCAACCTGGTCTTTCACCGAGCCGATGCGGACGCGCGTGTCACGCCCGGGCCCTTCGACGCGATCTGCGGCTTCAGCCTCCTTCACCTCGTGCCCGATGTCGCGGGGGTTCTCGCCGCACTTCATGCGCAGTTGAAGCCCGGCGGGCTTCTGCTGACGAAAACGGTCTGCGTGCGGGATGCGGCCCTGCCGATCCGGCTGCTGATCCCCCTGCTCCACGCGGTCGGTATCGCGCCGCGGGTGACGGCACTGAGCCTTGCCGATCTTCATCGCGAGATGGCCGCCTCGGGCTTCGTCGTGGAACGCACGGTCCATTTCGGATCACGGCGCATGAGCCCCTTCATCGTCGCGCGAAAACCCGCCTGACATCCGACCCGATGCTTCCGAAAGGCCGCGCCATGCCCCTGTTCCGCCGCCGCGACGTCGCGTTTCTCGCGCTCCTCTTCGTCTTCTCCTTCATTCCGGCGGTCGTGGGCCTGCTGCGACTGCCGGAGCTGCTGGGCGGTCCGTCCTTCGTGCCGCCCAATCCGCGCGCCGTCGTCGAACCCGTCCCGATCATCCTGCACATCCTGGGCAGCAGCATCTTCTGCCTCGCAGGCGCGCTGCAGTTCCTGCCCGGACTGCGACACGCGCGCCCGGGCCTGCACCGCGGCCTCGGCCGCATCGTCGCACTGGCCGGGCTGGCAAGCGCGCTGTCGGGGCTCTGGATGACCCTTGCCTATCCGTTTCCACAGGCGCTTCAGGGGCCGCTTCTGCTGGCCGCGCGGAGCGGTGTGAGCCTGGCCATGGCGGGCCTGATCCTGCATGCGGTGATCGCGATACGCGGACGGAAGGTCGACGCGCATCGCGCCGCGATGATCCGGGCCTATGCGATCGCGCAAGGTGCTTCGACGCAGACCGCCCTCCTCATCGCCTCGATCCTCGCCACGGGGATCGAGCCGTCCGGTTTCCCGCGCGATCTGGTGATGGTCGCGGCATGGATCATCAACCTCGCCATCGCCGAAGCGCTGATCCATCGGACACGCCGGCCCCGTGGCCCCGCGGCACTGGCCGCCGGCGCGGGATGACCGCTCGCGATACCGCCCGAACCGACTGCCCCAACCGAAAACGAGGGAACCATCCCGATGAGACGCATCGACCGCCATACGCTCCTGTCCGCCCTCTGGCTGTTCATCCTGCTGAACATCATCTTCCGCGACATCCACCAGATGGTGCTCGCATCGCGCATCTCGAGATGCTGTTGACGGGCACCTACAACGGAACCCCGATCACCGATGAACTGATGCTGCTGGGCGGGTTCTTCGCACTCGTGCCCATATCGATGGTGCTTGCCTCCCTCGTGCTGGAGCGGCGATGGCTGCGCCCCGTCAGCGCGGGAGCCGTCGCCCTCACGATCGGGCCGGCCCTGCTCGCGCCGCCCACGGACATGGACGATGTGCTCCATTTCAGCGTGGCCTTCTGCGCGTTGGCGGCGATCGCCCGGATCGTCTGGCTCTGGCGCACGGACGCGCCGGAGGCGGCCCGGCCATGACCCGTCACACCCCGGCGCGGGAGGCAACCGCCGGCGGGCACGACGCAGCACCCGCCCGGCGCCGCCCCCCGACGGGCGCGGTGCTGCTGCTTCTTGCGGGCGCCCTGGCCCTCGTGCTGCAGACGGACCTCCTCCCGCGGTTCGGCGACGCGCGGGACGCCGTGCTCGCCTCCCGATCGGCGGTTTGGGTTCTTCTTCTGACCTATATGGTCTTTCTCTGCATTCCGTTCGTTCCGGGCGCGGAGATCGGGCTGGCGCTGATGCTCGCGTTCGGTGCGCCGATGGCCGGGCCGGTCTATATCGCGACGGTGCTGGGGCTATCGCTGGCCTACGGCATGGGCCGCATGGCATCGTGGCATGCAACGCGCGGGGCAGGCGCGCTGCCGCAGGCGATGGCTGAGCTGGCGACGCGGCTGCGCGGGAGCCGCTGGATTCGCCCGGCCCTGCGTCACCGGTGGCTTGCGGTCTGCGTGCTGATCAACATGCCCGGCAACACGATCCTCGGCGGTGGCGGCGGCATCGCGATGGCGATCGGCTACGGCAGGGGCCTGCCCTATCCCGCATTCCTCGCGACCGTCGCGGTGGCCGTGGCGCCCGTGCCCGCTATCGTGGCGATCGCGGAGGCGACGGGGTTCGGGGCGTGGATCATGGACGGGATGGCGGGCTTGCCCTGAGCGGGCCGCGTCGTCGAGATCGTATGGATCGGCGCCGGACGGCGCAGGACAGGCACGGAGACCGGAAGGATGCCGAACGAACGCCCCATGCTGCACCTCCTGTGCGGCAAGATCGCCTCGGGAAAGTCGACCCTCGCCGCGCGGCTGGCGGCCGAGACCGGCGCGGTCGTCATCGCGGAGGACGCCTGGCTCCATGCGCTTTTCGAGGGAGAACTGCACACGCTCGATGACTACGCGCGCTGCTCTGCGCGGGTGCGTGCGGCGATGGAACCGCATGTCGTGGCGCTGTTGGAGGCGGGCGTCTCGGTCGTTCTCGATTTTCCGGCCAACACGCCCGGCCAGCGCCGCTGGGCGCGCTCCATGATCGACGCCTCCGGCGCGGCGCACCGGTTGCACCTGCTCGACATCCCCGACGCGGTCTGCCTCGAACGGCTGCGGGCGCGCAATGCCGACGGCACCCATCCCTTCGTCGTGACGGAGGCGCTGTTTCACGCCGTGACGGGGCATTTCTCCACCCCGACCGCGGAAGAAGGCTTCACGATCGAGCGCCATGATGCCGAGCGGCGGGACAGCCCCCCATCCGCACCGTGACCAGTCGGCGGGCGGCCCCCCGCATCCGCGGAGATGGCCCCTTGCTTCGGGTTGCGGCCAAGAGAACAAAATGGGAACATGCAGCCAGATGGAAGTGAGTCGGGCGCATGAATGCATGAGCGAAATCGTTCCATTTCCGATACCCTCCTCCGCCGCCGCGCTGCCGATCGCGCGGGACAAACCGTCTTTGGCGGAAGTGTTAGCCGAGACGCCGCAGGATGCCGGAGGGATCGGCTTCGTGCTGGGATCGATCGCGCGGGACAAACCGCTCCTGTGGGTGCAGGACAGGATGTCCGCCCGCGAGAGCGGGGAGCCCTATCTGCCCGGGCTCGGCGGGCGGGAAATCCTGCGGGCGCGGCTCGGCCAGGTGCGCGATGTGTTGCAGGCCCTCGAGGACGGGTTGTCCTGCACGGGCCTCGGCGGGGTGATCGGAGAGATCTGGGGCGATCCGCCCGCCCTGGACTTCACCGCGACCAAGCGCCTGGCGCTGCGGGCGGAGGCCGGCGGCCTGCCCTGCTGGGTGATCCGGCGCGCGGCCGTCCCGAACCTGAGCGCGGCGCGGCATCGCTTGCGGATCGCCTCCCTGCCCTCCGCACCGCATCCGGACGACCCGCGCGCACCGGGCGATCCGCGCTGGCGGGTGGAGGTGTTCCGCGCCCGCGGGGCGCCTCCCGGAACATGGATCGTGACCCATGACCGGGCGGCGGATCGTCTCGATATGGCTGCCGAATCTGCCGCTGGAACAGTGGATGAGGATCGCCGGGGCGCAAGGCTCTCCTCCTGATCCGGAGCGCCCGCTGGCCCTTGCCGTGGAGGCGCATCATGGGCCCATCGTCCATGCCGCCAACAGCGCGGCCAGGCGCAGGGGGGTGGCGCAGGGGGCACGGGTGACGGACATGCGCGCGCTCTGCCCCGACCTTCAGGTGGAGTATGCCGATTCCGCCGGGGATCGCGCGCTTCGGGAACGGCTGGCGCTCTGGGCGCGCCGGTGGTGCCCCTGGAGCGTAGCCGAGGAAGACGGGCTCGTGCTCGACACGACCGGCTGCGCCCATCTGTTCGGCGGGGAGGCGGCGCTTCTCTACGATATCGAGGCGCGGTTCGCAGGCCTCGGCCTGACGGCACGCAGCGCCGTGGCCCCCAGCCGGGGAAGCGCCTGGGCGCTGGCCCGGTTCGGGCCGGTCCGCGCGGTTCAGGCGCGGGACGGTCTGGCCGCGGCGCTTTCGGCGCTTCCCGTGCAGGCGCTGAGGCTCGATCCGGGCTGCGTGCAGATGCTGCATCGGCTCGGTCTGAAGACCGTCGCGGATATCGCGGCGATCCCGCGCCTGTCCCTCACCCGGCGGTTCGGGCGTGCGGCGATCGAGGGCAATCCTCTCCTGCGGCTCGATCAGGCGATGGGGCGCCTGGCCGAGCCGGTTTCGGGCGAGGATGCGCCCGAACCGGTCCGCAGCGTCGCTCGCCTGCCCGAGCCGATCGAGGATCCGGCCAGCCATCTGCCCGCGCTGTGCGAGGATCTCTGCGAACGGCTTGCCCGTCAGGATCAGGGCGCCCGCCGCCTGCGCCTGCGGGTCTTCCGCACCGATGGGCAGGTCAGCGCGATCGCGGTCGCCACCTCCCGCCCCGGTCGGGATCCGGCCCATCTGCTCCGGCTCCTCGGCGACAGGCTGGAGCGGATCGATCCCGGTTTCGGCTTCGACCTGATCGAGCTGGAGGCGCTGGACCTCGAACCGCTTGGAGCCGCTCAGCCGGGCCTCGACACCGCGCCCGACGAGGCGCTGGACATCGCCCGCCTGGTCGATCGCCTGACCGCCCGTTTCGGGCGAGACGCCGTCACCCGCCCGACGCTGCGCGAAAGCCACATCCCGGAACGCGCGCTGCTGGAGCAAGGCGCGCTTGCCTCGCCGGGCGGGCAGGCCGCCGCCGTCCTGCGGGAGCGCCCCGTGCGCCTGTTGCGCAGGCCGGAGGAGATCGGCGTCACCTATGCGGCACCGGAAGGACCGCCCGCGCGGTTCACATGGCGCCGGCAGGTGTTGAACGTCACGCGCTACGCCGGGCCGGAACGGATCGCGCCGGAATGGTGGCGGGACAAGCCCGGCACCCGCCTGCGCGATTACTTCAGGGTCGAGGATCAGGCGGGCCGCCGATACTGGATCTATCGCGAAGGGTTGCACGGCGACGGACGCGGCGGCGATCCGCGCTGGTTCCTGCACGGGATGTTCGCATGAGGGCGCGCTTCGCCCCGCCACGCCCCGAGCCCTTGCGGACGCTCGGCCATGGGGGCTCCGCCCCCGTCCACTGGCGTGGACTCCCCCGGGATATTTCGCGAAGACATGAGGGAAGGGCCGCCTAGATGCCCCAGAACGATCACCAGCACCCCCGTCGAACGCTCGATCTGGACGCGCCCGCGCCCAACCCGCGGGCGGAGTATGTCGAACTCGGCGTGACAAGCTGCTTCTCGTTTCTGCATGGCGCGTCGGATGCGGTCGACCTGGTCGCCACGGCCTGGGAGCTGGGCTACGACACGCTGGGGATCGCGGACCTCAACACGATGGCGGGTGTTGTGCGGCTGCATGTGGAAGCGGCCAAGGCGCATATCCGCCCGGTGATCGGCTGCCGGGTGGACCTGGTGACGGGCGAGGCGTTCCTTGCCTATCCGCGCGACCGGGCGGCCTATGGGCGGCTTTGCGCGCTTCTGTCCCGGGGCAAGCGGGAGACGCTGGAAGGCGCCTGGCAGGAAAAGGGCGCCTGCCACATCACGCTGGAGATGTTGGCCGCCCATTCCGAGGGCGTACATCTGATCGCCGTGCCGGGCGAGGATCCGGAGGCGTTCGATGCGCGGCTGACGGAGCTCGTCCACAGCTTGCCTTCGCTGGGTCATGTCGCGGCCAGTTACCTCTATCGCGGGGACGACCGGGCGCGGATCAACCGGCTCGACCGGATCGCGCGCGCCCATGGGCTTTCGATCCTGGCCACCAACGATGTGCATTATCATGTGCCCGACCGCCGCCCGCTGCAGGACGTGATGACCTGCATCCGCCACAAGACGACGATCCGGGAGGCGGGTTTGCTGTTGGCCGCGAATGCCGAGCGGCATCTCAAGTCGCCCGAGCGCATGATCGCGCTTTTCGCCGAATGGCCCCACGCGATCCGTGCCACACGCGCGGTTGCCGATGCCTGCCGCTTCAGCCTCGACGAGTTGCGATACGAATACCCTGAGGAGACCGTGCCCCCCGGCAAGACCGCCGATGCCCACCTGGCGGACCTCACCTGGGCGGGTGCGGCGGAGCGCTATCCCGAGGGTGTTTCGGGGAAGGTGCGCAGGCTGATCGAAAAGGAACTGGCACTGATCGCGCGGCTCGACATCGCGCGGTATTTCCTGACGATCCACGATATCGTGCGGCACGCGCGCTCCCTGGGCATCCTGTGCCAGGGGCGCGGATCGGCGGCGAACTCGGCCGTGTGCTACTGTCTGAAGATCACTTCCGTCGATCCCGACCGGCACGACGTGCTGTTCGAGCGCTTCATCTCCGAGGAGCGCAGGGAACCGCCCGATATCGACGTGGATTTCGAGCATGAGCGGCGCGAGGAGGTGATCCAGCATATCTACGCCAGGTACGGGCGCGCCCGCGCGGGGCTGTGCGCCACGGTGATCCATTACCGCCCGCGCATGGCGATCCGCGAGGTCGGCAAGGTCATGGGCCTGTCGGAAGACGTCACCGCGGCGCTCGCCCGCACCGTCTGGGGCAGTTGGGGCAAGGAGATCGGGGCGCAGCATGCGCGCGAGGCGGGGCTCGACCTCGACGATCCGCACCTGGCGCGCACGATCCGGCTGGCGGACCAGCTGATCGGGATGCCGCGGCACCTGGGCCAGCACGTGGGCGGGTTCATCCTCACCCAGAACCCGCTCAGCGAGACGGTGCCCATCGGCAATGCCGCCATGCCCGAACGCAGCTTCATCGAGTGGGACAAGGACGACATCGAGGCGCTCGGCATCTTCAAGGTGGATGTGCTGGCGCTGGGCATGCTCACCTGCATCCGCAAGGCCTTCGCCCTGATCGAGGCGCATCACGGAGAGCGCTTCACCCTCGCGACCGTTCCGCAGGAGGATCCTGCCGTCTATGACATGCTGTGCAGGGGCGACAGTCTGGGCGTGTTCCAGGTGGAAAGCCGGGCGCAGATGAACATGCTGCCACGGCTCAAGCCGCGGGAATTCTACGATCTCGTCATCCAGGTCGCCATCGTGCGGCCCGGCCCGATCCAGGGCGACATGGTGCATCCCTACCTGCGCCGCCGCTCGGGGCGGGAGAAGACCGAGTATCCCTCGCCCGGGCCGGAGCATGGACCGCCCGACGAACTGGAACGCATCCTCAGGCGCACCCATGGCGTGCCCATCTTCCAGGAACAGGCGATGAAGATCGCGATGGTCGCCGCCCGCTTCTCCCCGGCCGAGGCGAACCGCCTGCGCAAGGCGATGGCCACGTTCCGCGCGCGCGGCATGGTCAGCGCCCACAAGGAACTGATGGTCAGCCGCATGGTGCAGCGCGGCTATGACCCCGAATTCGCCGCGCGCTGTTTCAGCCAGATCGAAGGGTTCGGGGAATACGGCTTTCCCGAAAGCCATGCGGCAAGCTTCGCGCATCTGGTCTACATCTCGAGCTGGATCAAGTGCCATTACCCCGACGTGTTCTGCGCCGCGCTGCTCAATTCCCAGCCGATGGGCTTCTACGCCCCGGCCCAGATCGTGCGTGATGCGCGCGATCACGGGGTCGAAGTGCGGCCGCCCGATGTGAACTACAGCGACTGGGACAATACGTTGGAGCCGGTGGCGGGCGGGTTCGCGGTGCGGCTCGGCCTGCGCCAGATCGACGGGCTGGCGCAGGGCGCCGCCGCCCGGATCATGGACGCACGAGACAAGCCCTATGACGACCTCAAGGATCTGAAGGATCGCGCCCGGCTCGATGCGGGCAGCCTGCGCAAGCTTGCCGCGGCGGATGCGCTGCGCTCCATGGGGCTCGACCGGCGCGACGGGCTCTGGGACAGCGCGGCACTGACGGACGCGCCCGATCTGCCGCTCTTCGCCGGCACGGGAACGCGGGACGAAGGAGAGGAGGCGCGCGTGCCGCTGCCCGCGATGCCGACCTGCGAACATGTCGTCGCCGACTACCAGACCCTGCGCCTGTCGCTGAAGGCGCACCCCATGGCCTTCCTGCGCCGCAGTCTGCGCGAGCAGGGCCATATCTCGACGCAGACCCTCGCGCTGACCCGCAACGGCGAACATGTCGCGCTTGCCGGTATCGTGCTCGTCCGCCAGCGGCCGGGCAGCGCGAAGGGGGTGTGCTTCATCACGCTGGAGGATGAATTCGGCGTCGCCAATCTCGTGGTCTGGCCGAAGAAGATGGAGGCCTACAGGCCCGTTGTGATGGGCGCGCGCCTGATCGCGGTGCGCGGGCGCGTGCAGCGGGACGAGGACATCATCCACATCGTCTGCGACCACCTCGAGGACCGCTCCGATGCCCTGGCCCGCCTTTCCAACACGCCCATGCCCGTGCCCATCGCCCGCGCCGACGAGGTCGTCAAACCCGTTCCCGAGGGGGCGAACCGTCACCCGAGGACGGTTCGCGTGATCCCGAAATCACGGGATTTCCACTGAGACGGGCGCGCGCGGATCACGGCCCGCATCGAAGGCGTTTGCAATCCATACTGAAATCGTCAACCATTTCATCCCGACAAGATATTGCACGCCTGCGCGATGCCCCGGAATGCCCCGCACCCGAGGTGCAGCCGGAGCGGACAGGACAGCGCGCGACCGTGCCGGGGGCACGGTCGATCGAAGGAAACACACGCGATGACGACAGCGATCGAAGGCTACATCTTCTATGAAATCGCAGCGCTGCTCGTGCTGGCGGCGGGTGTCGGCTTCGTCGGGCTTCTGCTGCGCCAGCCGCTGATCGTCAGCTTCATCGCCGTGGGAATCATCGCCGGCCCTTCGGTGCTCGACGTGGCGCAATCGGATGAGCAGATCGACCTCCTGGCGGAACTGGGCATCGCCGTCCTTCTGTTCCTCGTGGGGCTCAAGCTCGACTTCACCCTGGTGCGGACACTGGGGCCGGTGGCGCTGGTTACCGGGCTGGGGCAAGTCCTGTTCACCACGATCTTCGGGTTCGCGATCGCCGTTGCGCTGGGCCTCGACACGCTGACGGCGATCTATGTCGCGATCGCCCTGACATTCTCCTCCACGATCATCATCGTGAAGCTTCTCTCCGACAAGCGCGAGATCGATGCGCTGCATGGGCGGATCGCGCTGGGATTTCTCATCGTGCAGGATATCGTCGTGGTCGTCGCGATGATCGCGCTTTCGGCGATCGGGGTCGGCGGTACGGCCGACGGCGAGGGGGCGGTCGCGGATGTGCTGCGCGTGCTGGCCTATGGCCTCGCGATGCTGGCCTTCGTGGTGGCTTTCATCCGATACGTCGCCAACCCGCTCGTCGAGCGGCTGTCGCGCGCGCCGGAACTGCTGGTCTCCTTCGCGATCGGCTGGGCGGCTCTTCTGGCGGCGGTCGGCCACTATCTCGGCTTCGGCAAGGAACTGGGCGGCCTGCTCGCGGGGGTCTCGCTCGCCTCGACCCCGTTCCGCGAAGCGATCGCCGCGCGACTGGCCAGCCTGAGGGACTTCCTGCTCCTGTTCTTCTTCATCGCCCTCGGCGCCTCGCTCGACCTGTCGGTTCTGGGCGCCAGCGTCGGGCCAGCGATCGTCCTGTCGCTCTTCGTGCTGATCGGAAACCCGCTGATCGTGCTCGCGATCATGGGGGCGATGGGCTATCGCAAGCGCACGGGGTTCCTCGCGGGCCTGACCGTGGCACAGATCAGCGAATTCTCCCTGATCTTCATGGCGATGGGTGTCGCCATCGGGCATGTCGCGGATGAGGCACTCGGGCTCGTGACCCTCGTCGGGCTCGTGACGATCGCGGCTTCCACCTACATGATCACCTACTCCCACCAGCTTTACCGTCTGTTCGAACCGGTCCTGGGCGTGTTCGAGCGGCGCGATCCATCCGCAGAGGACGCCGGGGCGGCCGCGGCGCGGCGCAGCCACGACGTGATCCTCTTCGGCCTCGGACGCTACGGCCTCGGCATCGCCCTGGCGCTTCGGGAGAGCGGCAAGACCATCCTCGGCGTCGATTTCAGCCCCGAATCCGTGCGACACGCGCGCAAACTGGGGTTCGACGTGCTGTTCGGCGACGCGACCGACCCCGAATTCCTCGGTCATCTTCCGCTTGCCCGGGCCGAATGGCTGGTCATGGCGGTTCCGGAACACGACACCGGCCTGAGCCATGACGACCCACGCCAGGCCCTGCTCAAGGCGGCCCGGGAACTGGGGTTCACCGGCAGGATCGCCGTGGCGGCCCATAACGAGTCGACCGCCACCGCGCTTCGCGCGAGCCGGGCCGACATCGTCCTGATGCCCTACAGCGATGCCGCCTTCGCGGCGGCGAGAATGATCACCGGCGACACGCCCATGCCGGAGCGGATCGCGATTGATCCCGAAGGACAGAAGGAGTTGCCGGCTTGACGACGCCGATCGCGGGACCACGCAGGATCCTCGCCGTGGCCGGTTCGGGAGAGGACCAGCCGGCGCTGCAATGCGCGCTGCGCCTCGCCGAAACCCATGGCGCCTCGCTGGAGGTGATCGCCTGCGTCGAGCAACCGCACGACCTGTCCATCCTGTCCCGCCTGTCGGGGACCGGGACGACCGCGCTCGTCGCCGACGCGGTCGAGCGCATGCGCGCCACCCTGCGCGAAAGGCTTGCGCGGCTCGCCCCGGGGCGCGACATTCCTCTCGTCGTGACGGTCGGCAAGGTCTATCTGGAGGTCATCCGCCACGTCGCGGCGGCGCGGTGCGACTTCGTCGTCAAGGCCGCCGAACCGCTTGCCGGCCTCGAACGCTTCCTGTTTTCGAGCACGGATCAGCACCTGCTGCGCAAATGCCCCTGCCCCGTCTGGTTGCTGACGCCGGATGCGCCGGCGGCGCCGAAACGGATCGTGGCGGCTGTCGACCTCGATATCGCGGATGCCGACGAGCCCGAAACCCTCGCCTCGCTGAACCGCGCCGTGATCGATACCGCGCTCCTCCTCGTCGGGGCGGAGAAGGATGCCGAACTCACCGTTCTGCACGCATGGGACGCGATCGGCGAAGGCATGATCTGGACCCATTCCGCAGGCGACGGAGCGCGCGTCTCCGCCGAGAGGTATGTGAACGATGTGCTCGACGCACGACAGGGGGCGATGAGGCGGTTCCTTTTGCAAACCTCGGAACGAAACGGACCAGGCCCACGGCTGGTTCCGAAGCTCGCGCGTGGCACCCCGGAGGCGGTCATCCACGACCACTGCCGCGACAGGGCGGCGGACCTCGTCGTCATGGGGACCGTTGCGCGAACCGGCCTCGGTGGTGTCTTCATCGGCAACACCGCCGAGAATATCATCAATCGCCTTGAATGCTCCGTCCTTGCCGTCAAACCGGAAGGCTTCGCCAGCCCCGTTCTGGCCCGCTGAGTTCACGGGACCACCGGAGCCGGATCGCTTTTTCATGCGGCCTTGACGATTGGGCGCATTCCACGCGCTTCCGCACGGTCGGAATGCGCAATACGATTTGGGCATGACAGGAACGGCATTTGCGTTGCGCGAGGATCGTCAAAGATATCAAACGCGCCACGCGCAAGCATTATTCATCTGAAGGGAAGATCAGGATCGTATTGGATGGCCTGCGTGACAAAGCCATTCTAAAGCAACAGGAAAGGATCAAACGATAGACGCTCGAAACGCGCCACTTGGATCACCGCCAGCACGCCGCATAATCAAACCAAACAGATGAGCCAAACTCTCTCCCAGGTCAGGCCGCTCTTGGTCCCCAAACCCTGACGACGGACACAAAGCACCTGTAATTCATGTTCATTGCCGAGCCTTCTCCAAGAATGCGTCGACATGAACAGCCAAGGCATCGACAACCGGAAAAGGCGGCTCGATGCCGTTGAAGGCCAACCCCAAATCTGTCCCGGCCAACAGGATCGCATCGGCCATTTGTGCGCGCATCATCTCGGCACCCGCTTTGAGAAAAAGGGCAGCCTCGTCCGCCGTGCATGCGCCCTTTCGTGCGATTGTCATGTATGTCTCGCCCACGACATCGCGATCTTCGCCGGGCACGATGGTTTCCACCTTGTGCAAGAGCCCGAACATGTGCGTAGACAGCACCGGAGGGCTGCCCAGAATACCAAGGCGGGCGATACCATTGGCCGCGCAATAGGCCTCAATCGCTGTTGTCGCGCTCAGGATCGGCAATTGCGATACGGTTTGAAGGCGGGACATGCAGAAATGACCGGTCAGAGCTGTAACGCCGACGACATCACAGCCAGCCGCTTTCAGGGACCGTATGTGCGCCTGAAACACCTCGGTCTGGGCATCTGTATCGAGGCGGCTGGCGTTCTCCGTCAGGACCTCGATGTCCGCGTGTTGGACCGTCAGGCGCAACGGGACACCGGCGCGCCCGAACACATCGACCAGTCGCTGGTAATAGGCCACCGTCGCGGCGGGGCCGATCCCGCCGATCAGACCGATGTGCATGTCGGGACTCGTCTGTTCATTTTGGCATCCATCAAAGCTGTCGAAAGCGCTCGCGATAGGTGGAGGGAGGCACGCCAACGATGCGGCGGAATGCACTCCTGAAGGTTTCGGGCGAGGTGTAGCCCACCGCTTGCCCCACCTCGGCCAGAGGCGTTTCCGTGCTTTCCAAAATCTCCTGCGCCACCCGCATGCGCTCTGCGGCGAGCCAAGACTTGGGTGACACGCCAATCTCTTCCTGGAACCTGCGCAGGAAGGTCCGCTCACTCATCGCCGCTTCGCGGGCGAACTCGGCGACCGTGACGGGCCGGTGCAACTGGCTGCGCACCCAGTCCATTGCGACCGAGAGTGTTCGCCCCTCATAGGCTGGAATTGGCGTGGCCACGTATTGGCGCTGTCCTCCGTCGCGGTGCGGAGGAATGACCATGCGACGGGCCACTGCATTGGCGACCCTGATTCCGAAATCGCGCCTTACGAGATGCAGACAGGCGTCGATCCCGGAAGCACCGCCCGCCGAAGTGATAATGTTGTCCTCGTCGACGTAAAGCACGTCGTCTTCGATGAGGATCTCGGGGAACTGCACCTTCAGATCGGCCAGATCGGCCCAGTGGGTTGTTGCGCGCCGCCCGTCCAGCAAGCCGGCATGGGCCAGAACAAAGGCGCCGTCACAGATCGAAACCAGAATGGCGCCACGCTCTGCTGCGCAGCGCAGTTCGAACAGAAGCCGCTCTGGCGGGCGTTCGTCGTTGGATCGCCAGGCGGGGATCAGGATGATCCGGGCTTGACGCAACTCGGCCATCCCCGCAGTCGCCGAAATGCGCATGCCTCCGAAGGCGGTCACGCTTCTTCGATCCGCGGACACGATAGACACTTCGTAGCCGGGATATCCCTCGTCGGGCAAAGCACGCCCGAACACTTCGAGGGCCAGGCCCAGAGTGAATGCGCCGATCCCGTCGTAGATAACCACGGCGACGCGGCCCGGAAAGGTTCCGGCATGCGCCTGGGTGTCAATTCTCGGTTCTGCGTTCATGGGCGTCATTATGGTCAGGACAGAGGTCGCCGACCAGTGGCGCGTCTGCCAAGGTCCGGTGACTTTCCGCCATTCTGCCAGACGAGCGTTTAAGGGGCGAGCGTTTGGCGGTTTCTCACCGATCTTTGGCATTTCCGCCAATCACACTCTTTGCGGTAATTCGTAAAGAAGGGACCAACGACCCAGCTGCCCATGAGTGCCCCATGTCCCTCGATCTTGCCGTCCTCATCGCCTTCGCCAATTTCGCCTTCGTTGCATCGATCACGCCGGGGCCGAACAACCTGATGGTTCTGGCGTCGGGGGCGGCCTTCGGCATGCGCGCGACCTTGCCCCATATCGCGGGCATCGCGATCGGTTTCGCGGTCATGCTGTCCGCGGTTGTCTTCGGGCTCGGCGCGGTGCTCGATCAGTACCCGGTGCTCTGGTCGGTGTTGAAATGGGGCGGCGTGATCTGGCTCTGCACCCTCGCCTGGCAGCTGGCCCGACCTGCGCTGTTCTGGACGCCTTCCGCCGGGGCCATGTCCGAGACGCCGACGGCGCGGCCGATGACCCTGATCGAGGCGGCCTTGTTCCAATGGGTGAATCCGAAAGCCTGGGCGATGGCCCTGGCCGTAACGCTGGCCTATTCAGACCTCGCGGACGCCGCGTGGCAGCGCGCCCTTGTCATGTCGCTTGTCTTCGCGGCGATCGCGCCCCTGTGCAACGGCACATGGCTTGTGGCGGGACGGGCGCTGAGAACGCTTCTCGCCAACGACGTCTGGGGGCGCGTAGCCCTCCTTGTGATGGCCGCTCTGATCGTGATCAGCGCCGTGCTCATTGCGCTTGATGGGCGGGCCTCATGACCGCATTCTTCATCGGTATCCTGTGCGGTGTGATCCTGGTCGCCTATGCACGTGCCATCGGCCTGACGCGCGAGGCTGGCTTCTTTCCGACGCTCCTCGGGGCGATTGCCAGCTTCTACGTCGTGTTCGCAATCGACGACGCTGCGTCGACCACGATCCTTGCGCTGCACATCGGCCTTTTCGTCCTGTTCATCGCATTGGCGACGGCAGGCTTCCTGATTTCACATTGGTTCACCTGCCTCGGCCTTGTCCTGCATGCCGGGGTCGATCTGCTGATCCACCATGCGCCCGATGATCCCTCTCCGGATTGGTGGGGGCTTTTCTGCCTGTCGCTGGACTTGGTTCTGGCCGGATCGATGCTTTGGCAGCGGCCCTCCTCACACCCTTCACACCGGGAACGCTGAGCCATGCTCGATCTTCCAAACACCGCAAGCGTCGAGGGCCACCAGGTTCGCTGGGGTTCCATCGGTGACGGGCCGCCGCTGATCGCGCTGCACGGCACGCCGTTTTCGTCGCAGGTCTGGCGGCGGATCATCCCCCATGTCGCGGACCGGCGGCGGGTCTTCTTCTTCGACATGCCCGGCTATGGCCAATCCGAGATGCGCGAGGGGCAAGACGTTTCGCTCGGGATTCAGAACCGCGTGCTCGCGGGGCTGCTACAGCTTTGGGGCGTCGAGCGGCCGGATGTCCTTGCCCATGATTTCGGCGGCGCGACGGCTCTGCGGCTCCATTATCTCGACAAGATCGACTTCGCCTCGCTCATGATCTTCGACGCGGTCGCCATGGCGCCCTGGGGCTCTCCGCTTGTGCAGCACGTGCGCCAACATGAGGACGCTTTCAACGGCATGCCGGGCTACATGCATCGCGCGGTCCTTGACGCCTACCTGCAGACGGCGGCACATGCCCCTCTTCACCCTGATGTGCTGGACCTTTACGCCGCGCCCTGGACGACCGAGCAGGGTCAGCCAGCTTTCTATCGTCAGATCGCCCAGATGGATCAGGCCCATACCGACGAGGTCGAACCCTTATACGGCCCGATGCCCTTCCCGGTCACCGTGCTGTGGGGCCGGGACGATACCTGGATTCCCCTAGCAAAAGGGCACGAACTGGCGAAACGCATCTCGACAAAAGGCCTGATCGACATCCCGAATGCCGGACACCTCGTTCAGGAAGACCGGCCTGAGGCAATTGTGGCCGCTCTAATTGATCACTTGGAGTTCGGGCCGTGACAGAAGCCCGTCACAAGACAAGGGCGTCGCGACGCCTCATTTTCTGTTCTGTCCTGATTACAGCCGCGCTTAGCTGGGTTGGCGCTTGGATCTATCATGTGAGCAATCGGCCCAGCAATCAGGTGGTTACCTTCCTGTTTGACGATTTCGATTGCCGAACCTTCGTTATTTTTGAGGATCCCTCACTTGGCGAATTCGACCATGACTGGGCTGTCCGGATACGTGCTGATGGACCCCAAGCTGTCCGCTTGCCGCTTAATCAGGGACGGTATGCGTTTTGGGACCTTGATGGAAATGGTGCGTACAAAACCGAATTGGAGATAGGTACGTTCGGGTACCAAGATGTCCGTATCGGGTACTCGATCCTTGCGATCGGTGCGCTATTGCCATGCGGGCGCGAGGAACTCCTCGGAGACTTGTTGCGCGAGACTTCTGAAGTGTTCGAGGCAGCCATCATCGCGCGGCCGCAACCAAGCCCAACTCACAGGCCAGAGAGTGAATGAACGATGCCGAACTATCTTCTCCGAGGAAATGACAAGATAGCCCAGCCGTCCTTTCGCATCCTGCTCTATTATGATGGCAGTTTGAACGACCCCGTGAACGCAAAGGGGGTCTTGGCGGAGAAGCTGAATAACAGTATTCACGGGAGCGATCGTCAGCAGCTCTGGCATTAGATTTCCCCTCAATCAAAGAGACGTTTCAGCTTCCCTGCGCATGCTCCGCGGCCAACAGCTTCTGCTGCGCTCTCGGCCCGGCCCAGACGCTGACAAGGACCAAGACCATACCCACTGATTGAAGAGGCGTCAGAGCCTGACCAAGTATAAGCCAGCCCAGAATAGTGGCTGCGACTGGGCTCATGAGTCCGAGCGGCGCGACACTGGACGGCCCCAGACGGGCGATCCCGCGAAACCAGAGGATATACGTGAGCGCGCCGCCCACGAGCCCGAGATAACCAAACCCCACCCAGGCACCGGTATCGAGCGTAGGAAGAGCTGGCTCGCTCCAGTAGGCGAATGGGAGTAAGACCACTCCCCCCGCAGTCAATTGCCATGAGGTAAACGTCAACGGCGAAACCGGTGGCTGCCACTTCCGCGACAAGACGATTCCTAGCGCCATAGAGGCCGCCCCCCCGATCGCAGCTATGAGTCCAATGGGGCTCAACGCTGCACTCGGTCCGATCACCAGAAAGGCCACGCCCAGGACGCCACCAATGCCTGCAAGGACAGCGAGGGGGTTGATCGTCTGATCCAACAACAGTCTTGCCAGATACAGTACGAACAATGGTTGCAACGCACCGACGGTCGCCGCGACGCCACCAGGCAGTTTATAGGCTGCAACAAAGAGCAGCCACCAGAAGATCGAGAAGTTCAGAACTCCCAGGATCAGAGACCGCAGTATCCAGCGTCCGCTGGGCAACTTTCGCGTCAGCAGCAGGAGCAACAATCCTGCTGGCAGCGCACGCAAGACGGCGGCCGTGAGGGGATACCCTTCGGGCAACAACTCTGTCGTCACGACGTATGTGCTGCCCCAAACGATTGGAGCCAGCGAGGTCAGGGCAAGATCGAATGCACGCGGCACGGCGCTCTCCTTTATCTTGACGTCAAGATATAAGGTGAAATCTTGACGTCAAGATAAATGTGGGCAATCCTGCCGACATGGACGCCGTCGACAGAATCCTCGCTCAATGGAAAGAAGCGCGCCCCGACCTGAATGTCGGATCGATGGGTCCGATCGGTCGCTTGTCGCGCATCTTCCACTACGCAACCCGAAACATGGCCGAGACCTTCGCGCGCCACGGCCTGAATGCGGCCGGATTCGATGTGCTGGCGACCCTGCGACGGTCTCCACCGCCACACGCATTGACGGCCGGTGAGTTGATGACCTCGATGATGATCACCTCCGGAACGATGACCAATCGGATCGACCAGCTGGTGAAGACCGGCCATGTCGTGCGTACGACGGACAAGGACGATGCCCGCCGGGCGGTGATCAAGCTCACGAAAAAAGGGTTCGACCTGATCGAACTAGCAGTGGTCGACCACGTGCGAACGCAGGATGCGCTTCTCGCTGCTTTGTCTGATGAAGAAACGGCGCAGCTTGACTCGGCATTGCGCAAGCTCCTGAAGGCAGCGGAAGGCCGCGGCCTCTGAAAACCGTGAGGTCCAGAATCGAATTCGGCGATTATGGACGCGCGGAGAGTGCCGCCGCGACGGGTTCGATGGTTTGCCAAGACGCCGGGACAATCAGTACCGTTGCGCGGCGTGCCCTCCATCCCTCCAGCGACTCTATCGCACTTCACGAGGCCGGAGCGACCGTCCCTTCCTTACGGAGAAGGTCGGGCTCTCGCAGCCGACGGTCACATCGCACATGCAGAAACTGGCGCAGGCCAATCTTGTTACATCGAAGAAGATCAAGAATTGGGTGTACTATCGACCGAACACGCGTGCCATTGACGCCTTTATTGAAGGTCTTCGTGTGCGCCTCTCTGAATGAAGCTCCGCTCCATCCCACAGAGGTTTCATCCTCAATGTTCTCGCGCTTTCAAACTACTTGCTGACACGCAACAACGCAGTGCCGGTGAGAGTCACGAAGACTGACATCACCTTTCGCAGGTTGACCTTCTCCTTCAGGAAAATCGCTCCAAAGAGCAATGCAAAGACGATGCTTGCTTCCCGAACGGCCGCAACAAGCGCTAAAGGGGCCTGTGTGCTCGCCCACAAGACAATCCAGTACGCGGCCAACGAAATGATCGCCGACAATGCGCCTCCCTTCCAAACCTGCCTCGCCTGAGGGACGAGTTCGCCACGACGCAGCGCTGCTGCGATGAGGATGATCGGGATGCCATTGAACACGTTGAGCCAAAGAATATAGCTCAAGGCATCCTGCGTTAGACGCGCTCCGGCACCGTCCGCAACGGTGTATCCTGCAATAAAGCAACCCGTCGCAAGCGCAGCGCCGACTGCCTTGGGTTGGCCAATGGCGCCTTTTTCGCTGAAGACGAGGCTCATGATGCCACAAGAGATGAGTAGGAGTGCAATACTGGCCTGCAATTCCAGGGTTTCCCCGAGCACAACCACCGCGAACCCGGCCACCAGCAATGGGGCCGCTCCGCGAGAGACCGGGTAAACCTGGCTCAAATTTCCAAATCGATAGGAAATTGTCAGAAAAAGAAAGTAAGCGGTATGAATAACGACAGACGCAGCGATGTAGGGCCATGCCTCGACCGGGGGTATTGAGATGAAAGGAATCGAAGCGACTGCAACGACCGTCGTCGTTACCTTGAGAACGGCCAGCAAAACCAGTCTGTCAGCACTGACTTTCACCAAAGCATTCCAGCTGGCGTGCAATAGTGCCGCACAAAGAACTGCAAGAAAAACTCCGATAGACATATTCAGTCCTCTACCGCGGGCAAATTTTCGTAAGCCCATTAAGTTTCAGTTTTGCGACAACGAGAGGCCCGGAGAGAATGCTAGGGTCACGCCGCGCGCGTGATATCTGCATGAAAACGTGAGCTGCCTGGATTGGCCAAAAAGGCCGACCGACAAACCAAAGGGCTCTGTCCGGGGGCGCAACAAACCGCCTGTAGCCGAAAGTGGCCATGTATTGGCTCGCTCCATTGTAGTCTTGAGCAAGTTTTTGGACGTTTGACCATGCTTGGCTTCTCACCTTTAGCACTGTATCGCCTGTGAGATCGGACGTTGAAGTGCGGCAAGCGCCGCGGCGCACAGCAAGATCCCGCCAGCGACAATAACGCCAGTGTCGACCGTGCCCGTCACGTCAGCGATCACGCCTGCGGCAACGGGCCCGACCGTCTGGCCAATTGCAAAGATCAGGGTGAACAGGCTGACCGATTTTCCCCACAAAGCCTGTGGGAGGTTCTTTCGCCCGAAACTCGTCACTGCGCCCGGACCGATGAAGACAGCTAGACCGAACAGGAGCGCCGACAGCGCGAAGCCCAGGACACCGGGCACGACCCATGGCAACAGCGTTGCGATGCCGGTCACGGCGCAGGCAAGTGCCAGCGGGACGCCGGAGGCCCATCTGGCCAGAACCGGACGCCAGAGGAACGGTGACAGGATGATTCCGATCCCGATGATCACCCACCCGCCGGAGATCGTGGCTGCGCTTTGGCCGGCCTCCCGGACCGATGCGACGATGAAGGTCAGGTAGACGATGTATCCCATCGCGAAGAGACCGTAGCCCAGCAGTGCAAAGCCCATCTTCGCAACAGGCAAGGTCCCGTCGGCTTGGCCCGTGCCTTGAGACAGATCCGTCTGACCGGCCGCCCAGATCGAGACAGGCGCCAGGACGAGGCTCGCGACACCGAGCCCGATCCATGCCTCCGGCCAGAAGAGCGCCCCATGACGGGCGAACAGTCCGGGCAGGATCGCGCCGCTGAGGATCATGCCCAGCCCCGCTCCGCCGAAATAACCGGCGATGGCCAGGGCATTTCGTCTTGCATCGTCACGGAACAGCGAAGCCGCCATTGTGCCGCCCGCGATGAAGACCGGCGCACCCGCAACGCCAGCGAGAATGCGCCAGAACGTCAGATACCAGAAGCCATCGCCAAACCCGCACATGAGAAGGCTGACGGATGTGACGACCAGACCAACGCTGAACAGCCACTTCGCAGGCACGCGCCCGATCGCTGCGAATGTCAGAACGGCCCCGCCAATATATCCAAGCGCGTTTGCCGTGTTGATCCAGCCGGACTGGGTATAGGTCCAGCCCAGGTCGCTTTGCATGGCCGGCAGGATCAGGCCATAGGCAAACCGCGCGAAGGCGTTGCTGATCGTGACCCCAAGCGCCAGACCGATCACGATCCACCAGTCGCGGCCCAACTTCATTGCGCCGCCGCACGCATCAGTGTCCGGGCAGCATCCCGCGCCAGGTGAATGGGCCTGTCGGATTGGTTGACGTATGCGCCGACGATGCCACCGTCCCAAAGCACGGCAATCTGTTGAGCGAGAGCATCGGGGTCGGAGAACATGCCTTCCCCCAGCTGGGACCGGATATTGGCGCTGATCCAGGTCTTGTGCTCCTGCGCCAAGAGATGAAGCGCGCTATCAGGCGCGGCGACTTCGATCGCGAGGTTGATGAAGGCGCACCCCCTGAAGCCCTTGTGCGAGGCGACTTCTCTCGCAACATCGAATAGTGCAAGGACACGCTCGGTCGGTCCCTCGAGGTCTTCCTGCGCTTCCAGAATAGCGTCCCGCCGGAGTTCCGCCTCTCTTTCAAAGACCGCAAGGATCAGATCGTCCTTGGACGCGAAGTTGTTGTAGAGCGTCATCCGCGCCACATCGGCCGTCGCGATGACCTTGTTGATCCCGGTTTGCGGGATGCCTTCGCTGAGAAACAGTTCTCTGGCGGTTTCGATCAGGCGGTCTTTGGTTGATCTTGAAGCGATATTAGACATACCGGTCTATCTAACCGTGTCTCAAGGCCATGTCCATGGCTATGCTCAAGAATCCGGAACCGCTTCCCCGCGCCAGTAGCGGCGGGCTACCCGCAAACCCGGCGCGGTTCAGCGCGCAAAGCACCGGAAATGCGGGAGGAAATCCAAACAGAAGCGGGAGAGGGGAATGGTAGGGACGTGGGTGGCGGTGGGACAGGGATTCGAACCCTGGAGACGGTTTCCCGCCTACACACTTTCCAGGCGTGCGCCTTCGACCACTCGGCCACCCCACCGCTGTGCGGGGTGTTCTACCGATCCGGGCACCGAATGCAAGGGGGGTTCAGGCGGCCCGCGTTCAGGCCAGATGGATCGCGACGCGGCGGTTCTGGCGGCCTTTCTTCTCGATCTTGCCGAGGCGGACAGGGCCGATTTCAGCGGTCGAGCGCACATGGGTTCCGCCGCAGGGCTGGAGGTCGATATCACCGATCCGGACGAGGCGAACGCGCCCCTGCCCCACAGGCGGCTTGACCGACATCGTCTTCACCAGGCCGGGATTGGCGGCGAGTTCCTCGTCGGTGATCCATTCCTCCGTCACCGGGTGGTCGGCACGGATGAGGGCATTGAGCGCGTCCTCCAGCGCCTGCTTGTCCTCCGGCGCGTCCGCCATGTCGAAATCGAGGCGGCCCTTCTCGGGCGAGATGCTTCCACCCGTCACGGGCAGAGGGATCACGACAGACAACAGATGCAGCGCCGTGTGCACGCGCATATGGGCCTGGCGGCGGTTCCAGTCGAGGGTCTGGGCCACCTCCGCGCCGACGGGCGGCAGGATCGCTCCCTCGCCGGGAACGAGGACGATCGAACCCTCCTCCCCCTTCACCGTCGTCGCGACCGCCATCTCCCCGCCATCCCAGGCGATAAGGCCGCCATCGCCCGGCTGGCCACCGCCTGTGGGATAGAACAGCGAGGCATCGAGCACGACGCCCCCCTCGTCCGTCAGAGCGGTGACGCGGGCTTTCGCCTCGCGCAGATAGGCATCGCGGTAGAGCGGCAGGGTCATTCGACAGCCGCCGTCACATCGGGAATGTCGTCGCGCCGGGCTTCGAGCCATTCGGGCACGGGCAGGCCCTTTTCGCGCAGGAATGCGGGATTGTAGAGCTTGGAGGCGTATCGCGTGCCGTAGTCGCACAGGATGGTCACGATGGTATGGCCCGGCCCCATGTCCCGCCCCATGCGGATCGCTCCCGCGACGTTGATGCCGGACGAGAGGCCGAGGCAGAGCCCCTCCTCCCGCAACAGGTCGAACATCACCGGCAGCCCCTCGGCATCGTGGATGTTGTAGGCGTAGTCGACCTCCAGCCCTTCGAGGTTCTTCGTGATCCGCACCTGGCCGATGCCTTCCGCGATGGAGGAGCCTTCCATCGCGATCTCGCCGGTCCTGAAATAGCTGTAGAGGCCCGCGCCGTCGGGATCGGCGATGCCGATCCTCACACCCGGTTTCGCCGCGCGCAGTCCCTCGGCCACACCGGCGAGCGTGCCGCCCGAGCCGACGGCGCAGATGAATCCGTCGACCTTGCCGCCCGTCTGCTTCAGGATCTCCGGCGCGGTCGTGTCGATATGGGCCTGCTTGTTGGCGACATTGTCGAACTGGTTGGCCCAGATTGCGCCGTTCGGCTCCGTTTCCGCCATGGCCTTCGCGAGACGCTCCGAATAGCGCACGAAATTGTTGGGGTTGCGATAGGGCGCGGCCGGCACCTCCACGAGCTGCGCACCTGCGAGGCGCAACATGTCCTTCTTCTCTTCGCTCTGGGTCTCGGGGATGACGATGACGGTGCGATAGCCAAGCGCCGCGCCGACAAGGCTGAGCCCGATCCCGGTATTGCCCGCCGTCCCCTCCACGATCGTGCCGCCGGGGCGGAGCGTACCGTCCGCCTCCGCCGCGCGGATGATGGAGAGCGCGGCGCGATCCTTCACCGACTGGCCGGGGTTGAGGAACTCCGCCTTGCCGTAGACGTCACAGCCCGTGATCTCGGAGGCCTTGCGCAGGCGGATGAGGGGTGTGTTGCCGACGGCGTCGGGCAGATCCTTGTAGGTGTTCATCGGCGGTGGTCCTTCCTTGGGCGGAGGGCGAGGGTATGGCGGGGGCCCGTCCCCTTCAAGCCCACGCCGCGCGCAATCGTTCGTGGTGCAGGCGAAGCCAGAACAGGCTCATGACGAGCGGGCCGACCCGTATCTCTCCCTGTGCCAGCGCCGCCTCGGCCTCGGCAAGCGGAAGGATGAGGGTGCGGATATCCTCCCCCTCGCCGACCTCACCGTGAATCCCTTCGGCGTGGCGGGAGAGATCGGCCCGCGCCACGAAGGAGCGGACATGTTCCGTCGCGATACCGGGGCTGGGGTAATAGGCCGCTATCTCCTCCATCGGGCCGAGTGTCAGGCCCGCTTCCTCCTCCGCCTCGCGCCGAGCAGCGGCTTCGGGCGGTTCCCGTCCATCGATCCGGCCCGCGACCGGCTCGATCAGCCATGGCGCGGCATCCCCGCGCGCGAGCGGCGCGGGCCGAAACTGTTCCAGCAGCAGGACATTGTCCGATACCGGATCCCAGGGCAGGACCGTAACCGCATCGGCGGCCATCCAGACCGCGCGGTCGAGCGGTTCGGAAACACCGCCATCGAACTGACGATGGCGTAGCGTGTAGTCCCGCACCGTGAAGAAATCGGCATAGGGCTGCTCATCGCGCAGGATCTCGACATCGGAGGCATCGAGAGGCGCGCC
The DNA here is from genome assembly GCA_049600155.1 of Rubricella sp. Classification (GTDB taxonomy): domain Bacteria; phylum Pseudomonadota; class Alphaproteobacteria; order Rhodobacterales; family Rhodobacteraceae; genus Rubricella. Next base: position 1,108 of record JBMYPI010000012.1, on the reverse strand, counting down.
CAACCGCCTGTCGATCCGCTCCTCCGCCGCGCGTTCGGCCGCGAGGGCCCGGTGGCGGATACCCGTCCAGATCCTGTCGCCATGCTCGGCCGGACGGCGCCCGTAGTGGCTCATGTATTCCCGCGCGGCCGAGACGAAAGCCGGCTGATGATCCCGCAGCCAGCGTTCGTAATCCCAATCGCCGTCGGCGCGCAGTTTCTCGTTATGGGCGAGGTAGAGCTCGGCCTCGATCCTGCGGTCCTGCAGATGCACGACGCGCCGGTCGAGCGCATAGTCGAACTCGTCCTCGAAATAGCTGATCCGGGCGACGGCCTCCTCCGGAACGTCGAGGGCGACGACCCCGTGGGCGACGTGTCCTTCCGCCGGCAGCGCGATGGGATAGGTCTCGTGCCGGACGGCGTGGATTCGCACACCCGTGAGCCGGGCGGGCAGGATCGAGATGCGCTCGGCCAGCGGACCGAGCACGACATTCCGCGTGTCGGGATCGCGTAGCGTCCCGTAGAAAAAGAGGTTTCGAAACGACACGACCTGTCCTTCTTCGAGACGGCGATCCACAGCGCGCTTGACGACACATAAATGCGACCGAGATAGTCGACAACCGGATCGCGCTTTTGGTGATCCAAGGATGCGTCTTTGGCGTATCAGCGCAAAGACGACGGTTTCAGGCGGTTCGCATGATAAAATGGCACCCCGATACGGCAACGCTGGCGGCATATGCCGCAGGCACGCTTTCCGATGGCATGACGCTCCTCGTCAGCGGCCATCTGACGTTGTGCCCGCATTGCCGCGATCGCGTTTCCGCCATGGAAGCGGTCGGTGGGTCGCTGATCCAGGAGACGGCCCCTGTCGCGATCGGCGGCGGTGCGCTCGCAGCAGTGATGGACCGGATCGGGGCGATCGAGGAAGAGGACGAGGAAGAGCCGGTGATCGCCCGCGCCTTTCCTCGGGACACGCCGCTGCCGCGTCCGATTCAACATGCCGTCGGCTCCGATCTCGATACACTGAACTGGCAGTTCCGCCTGCCCGGCCTGCATGAATACACGCTGCCCGGGTTCGACGGGGAAGACGTGTCCCTCATCCGGGCACGTCCCGGTGCGCAGATGCTCTC
>JBMYPI010000011.1:20585-25869 GCA_049600155.1 Rubricella sp. | reverse complement strand
ACCGGTCAAGATCGACCAGCACCGCGGCGTGCCGGCCTTCACGGACGGTATCACCCATACCCTCGCTCCCGTTTCATCACCCGAGTCCGGGTTTGCCCGAACGGGCCTGAACAATCGGTTGATAAACCGTCGGCTTCCGCCTGCGCATCGGTCCTGCTATGAAATTGGTAAAGACGGAAAGCGTAGCGAATGCACAGGATCAGCCCCCTTCCCCGCTATCTCAGCCGCCGGATCAGCGGCTGGAAGGCGACCGACTTCGCCGACAACCGAACGTGGTATGCGCGGCTCGCGGAGCGGGGCCAGACGCCGCGTGCGATGGTCGTTTCCTGCGCGGACAGCCGGGTCGATCCCCTCGCGATGTTCGGTGCGGAACCGGGCGACGTGTTCCTGGTGCGCAACGTCGCCAATCTCATTCCGCCCTTCGCGCCGGACCACGACCACCATGGGACATCTGCGGCGATCGAGTATGCGGTCCGGCATCTCGGCGTGGCCCATATCATCGTCGTGGGGCACTCGCGCTGCGGCGGCGTCGAGGCCTGTTACGAGCTTTGCGAGGGCAATGCTCCCGAACTGGCGGAGGATACGAGTTTCCTCGGCCGCTGGGTGAGCATTCTCAGCCCCAGTTGGGAAGCCGTCCATGACGCCGAGATGCCCCGTGACATGAAACTGCGGGAAATGGAGCGGCAGGGCGTGCTCGTCTCGCTCGCGAACCTGCTGACCTTTCCGTGGGTCGCCGAGGCGATCGAGCAGGAACGCCTGACGATCCACGGCCTCTGGATCGATATCGGCACCGGGGAGCTGATGGAGTTCGCGGGAGATACCGCACAGTTCAGCACCGTTCAGACCGCTCAGCGGTAGACGGCTCCGTCATAGCTGAAGGCGGCGAGGCCCTCACGCGTCCAAAGGCCGATATCGCGCCAGCCGTTCGACCGGGTGGCGAGCAGTTCGGCATCGCTTCCATCGGCCTCGAAGATCGGGCGCAGGCCGCCGGTTTCGACCGCGTAGGCCCAATGGCGGCATCCGCCCGTCGCACACCAATCGAGCGTTTCGCCGCGCAGGAAGATCTCGTTCTTCCCGTCACCGTCGAGATCGGCCACGCCCAGCGTGAAATCGGCGGGGCTTTCGGCGTTCACGCGGTCTGCGTGGGTCGAGAGAACCTCGGGATCCTGCGCGGCACCCCAATCGACGAAGCTCGCGCCCCCGGCCGGGGCGTCGAGCGCGGAGAGAAGCTCGCCATAGACCAGACCCTCCAGTTCCGCCCGCCAGACATGGCCGTCGAACTTGTGGACGATGGGGGGAAGTCCATCCATGACGGTGACCAGATCGGGCCTGCCCATGCTGAACGAGTAGGCGATGCGCAACTGGCCCTGCCCCTCCATAACGGGCGCCCAGCCGGCGTCGGTTTCCTCCACGATCCAGAGCGGGCAGGCGCCCGTTTCCGGATCGCATATGTCGACGCCGCGCGCGGTCACCACCAGTTCGGCGGCGCCGTCGCCGGCGAGATCGCAGCGCGAAAGCCTGAACGCTTCGGGCGCATCGAAGCCACCGAGCGTTTCCTCGATGGCGGCACGTTCCCCGGCGTCGAGATCCTCCATCGTGAGCGCGGGCAGGAGCGTGCCGTCCGGCAGAAGCTCCGCCTCGGTGCAGGCCATCGAGAGAAAAGCGGCAACAACGACCAGAAAACGCTTCAAGAGACCCCCCTGTCGGCAAGGACCAGCCGAAATCCGGCGCGCGTCAGAAGGACCGGCGATATCCGAGAACGATCGCATTGGAACCGCCCTCCTCTCCGGCGAGGCCATAACCGCTGGAGCGATGATGGATTCGCAAGGTATATTCGCTGTCGTCGCGGGCTGCCGGGAAGCCCAGTTCGATCGTCCAGTAGATCTTGCCGCGATCGGACTCGCCGGAGCGGGCGACCTCGTAGACCGGGCGCCGATCGGCTTCGGACCACCCGATACCGAAGGCCGCGCTGCTCAGCCAGCCGGGCTCGAAATCGCGCCGAATATAGGCCAACCCGTTGAATTCCCAATTCGATTGAAGGCCCGCATGGCCAACGACCTGCCCTTCGACACCGAAGGACCAGCGCTCTCCCTCCCACAGATCGTGCGACAGGGCGACACCGACGAGGCCCGGCCGCTCCAGTTCGACATCCACGATGCCCGGGATCTGGACCCAATCGTTATCCGTCAGAACGCCGCCGAAGATCATCGCCGATGTATCGGCGGCGGCCGGTCCTGCCAGGATGATCCCCAGCAGGCTCAGCGTCTTTCTCATCTCGATAGCCCTCTCGCCTCTTTCCTACCAGAGTGGGCCGGGGATCACCCTTTCTGCAACACCCGGCGCCCGAGGAGCTCGGCGATCTGAACGGCATTCAGAGCGGCGCCCTTGCGCAGGTTGTCGGAGACGCACCAGAGATTCAGGCCGTTCTCGACGGTCGGATCCTGGCGGATGCGGCTGACGAAGGTGGCGTAGTCGCCGACGCATTCGACCGGAGTCGTGTAACCGCCGTCTTCCCGCTTGTCGACGACGAGGATCCCCGGTGCTTCGCGCAGGATCGAACGCGCCTCATCTTCGTCGAGGAAATCCTCGAACTCGACGTTGAGGGCTTCGGAGTGGCCGACGAAGACGGGAACGCGCACGCAGGTCGCCGTGACGCGGATCCTGGGATCGACGATCTTCTTGGTCTCCACGACCATCTTCCACTCTTCCTTGGTGGAGCCGTCTTCCATGAACTTGTCGATATGCGGGATCACGTTGAAGGCGATCTGCTTTGTGAACTTCTCCGGTTCCTTCTCCTGACCGGGCACATACATGCCCTTGGTCTGGTCCCAGAGCTCATCCATCGCGTCCTTGCCCGCGCCCGAAACCGACTGGTAGGTGCTGACGACGACCCGCTTGATCCGCGCACGGTCATGCAGCGGCTTCAACGCCACGACCATCTGCGCGGTCGAGCAGTTGGGGTTGGCGATGATGTTTCGCTTGGAATAGCCCTCGATCGCGTCGGGGTTCACTTCCGGCACGATCAGCGGAATATCCGGCTCGTAGCGATAGAGGGAGGAGTTGTCGATCACGACGCATCCCGCCTTCGCCGCCTTCGGCGCGTATTTCTTCGTCGCATCGGAGCCGATGGCGAAGAGCGCCATGTCCCAGCCGGTGAAATCGAAAGTGTCGAGATCATCGGTCGTGAGGGTCTTGTCACCGAAGCTGACTTCCGTGCCGAGGGACCGGCGCGACGCGAGCGCGGCGATCTCGTCCACGGGGAACTGGCGTTCGGCCAGGATGTTCAGCATTTCGCGGCCCACATTGCCCGTGGCACCGACGACGGCGATACGATAACCCATCACAACCTCCAGAAGGCGTTCGACGGCGCGGCTATACCGCAAAGGATGCCGGGTTGAAATGCGCAATCGGGTGCGGGCGATTGTTTCAGAAACGTGGCCGAACAGTCGCGTTCATTTGAGAAGCCTATCGGCCCGGCGGGGTGTATGGTCGAATCCGCAGTTACGGAGAAAGATCATGCATCGCCACAGGATCAGCCCGACCCGGATTCTCGAGCGCGCCCTTGCGACGCTTGCGGTTCGCCTTCTTTGCCCGGAGTGTCGGCCCTGCCACTGAGCTTGGCGCGCTCCACGTTGACGAGTGCGCCGATCAGCACCGCGTAGGCCGACAGAAGAAACCAGAGCTGCAGGGCGATCACGGCCCCGATGGAGCCGTATATTTCGTTGTAGCTGCCGAAGTTCCGCAGATAGGCGGCAAGCGTCGCCGAAAAGATGATCCACAGGATCATGGCCGCGATCGCACCCGTCGAAAGCCAGCCTGTCTTGACCACCGGCCGCGCCGGTCCCCAGCGATAGAGCACACCGAGCCCGATCAGGACGGCGAGGATAGCGAAGGCCCAGCGCAGCGTCGCGAGGCCGAGCTCCAAGCCCTGCGGTAGCGGGACGAGCGCGAGGATCGGGGGCCCGAAGACGACCCCCCCGATGGCAACCAGACCGACACCCATCAACACCGCGGTCAGCCACAACCCCGTCAGCGCATAGGTCACCGGGTTGCGCGCCGCGGCGGTTCCGTTGATCGCATCCAGCCCGCGGATCAGGGAGGCGACACCGGCGCGGGAAAACCACATGGATGTCAGGATCGAGAGGGCGGACGCCCAGCCGAGCGCGAGATTGCGATCGGCGGCGACGAGCGTGTTCACCTGCCGCTCGATGATGGCGAAGCCCTGCGGCGGCATGACTTCCTCCAGAACCTGAAGCTGGTTGGCGACCTGCACCGGATCGGCGAGGAGCGACCATATGGCGACGACGGCGGCAAGGCTGGGGAAAAGCGCGAGCATGCCGTAGAACGCCACCCCCGCCGCGATCAGTCCGATATTCTGGTCGCCGAAGGATTGCAGGATTGCACGGATCAGTAGGTAGAAATCCGAAACGACCTCCTTCACCCAGTCCCGCTTGCCCATTCCGCAGCTCCTCCCGACACGGCCCACAGGATGAAGCGGCGCGCGCCGCCTGGCAAGGAAGCGCTGGACCGGGGAAGGGTATCGGCCGGTCGAAGGCCGGCTCCCGCCGTCTCAGCGAAAGCGGATGGGAACGATGAAACGGTGCGTCTCCACGTTCAGGCCGTCCGGCGCTGGCGGAAGGTCTCTCGTCCGTTCGAGCGTCCGGCGCGCCGCGGTGTCGAGCAGTTCGATGCCGCTGGGGCGACGGGGCTCGATCGCGACCACCGTCCCCGCCGCCGTGACGGTGACGTGCCATTCGGACACGCCGCGCAAATGGGCGAGGCGGCGGCCGCGCGGGTCTTCCAGATTGCGCTCCACGCGGGCGCGGATCCGCGTCCCCCAGTCCGTCAGCAGCGTCGCGCGCCGTGCGGGATCCGCGGCGGGCGCGGCGGAAGGGACGGCGCCACCGGAAGCCGGTGCGGAGCCACCATCGCCCGCAGCCGACCCCTGCGACGGCGCCGGCCCGTCCTGGCGCTGCCCGATCGTCGGGCGCGCCTCGGCGGGTTCGGCGGCGCTGCCGCCGCTCTCGTGGCGCGGCGGAGCATCCGGTGCGGTGCGCCGCTCGAGCGCGGCCATCCGGTCGGCCTGCGTGATCGGCGGCGCCGGGGTAGCCGGGCGCTGCTCTGACAGGGGCTGTATCGGCAGGGCGACGGCGCCGGCGCGAGCGGTGCGGGGCGAGGCCGGGAGCATAGAAACCGCATCGGCCGCCGGCGGCGCGGCCTCCCAAGCCGCGGCAAGGGCCGCATAGGCCTCGTTACCCGCACGGACCTGCAGCGGACCGGCCGC
>JBMYPI010000011.1:0-20575 GCA_049600155.1 Rubricella sp. | reverse complement strand
GGCTGGAGAACGCCGACGGCCTGCCCATCGGCATCCATCACGGCTCGCTCGACCGGCAGCAGCGCGAAAAGGCCCGCATGGATCGCTGCGGCCAACGCGAGGCAGGAAAGGAAGGATCGCGCCCCGTTCATTCCGGGACCACCGCAAGCAGCAGGGGGGGGCCGTCCCCCGCTGCGGCGACGAGTTCGACAAGCCGGGTGGCCGGCAGCGCCCGATCGGCATGTAGCGTGACCGGCTCCGCCCTCGTGCGAAGCGCGGCGAGCGCGGCGGGCCCCTCCCGCCCCGCGTAGTGAATCACGCCCGTCGCAGTGACATGGGCGCGGGTCGCGTCGGTCGAACCCGCCCCGCCCGGAGCATCGGGGAGCGTGACGGCGACCGGATCGGGCGGAGCGAGCGTCGCCGTCATCAGGAAGAAGACCAGCAGCAGGAAAACGACGTTGATCATGGGCACGGCGGGTTCGAAGCGCCGCCGCCGCAAAGGGCGTTCAAGGCGCATCCGAAACTCCGACCAGAACGACCGTTTCGAATCCCGCCTCCTCGAGCAGCGCGAGTACGCCAACCAGTTCCTGGGTGCTTGCGCTCGCGAGGGGCCGGACGAGAACCGGGTTCGAGGGCTCCGCCATCAGAGGCCGCAGCGCACCGGCGAGGGCGGCTCCAGCCACGGCGACTCCGTTGAGGCGCAGCTCTCCCGCCGCGACCTCGACGAGGCGCGGAGGGCCCGTCCAATCCGCGGGAGCGGCCTCCCCGGCCGAAAGCGCAATCGAGGCATCCGGGCCGAACCGGCTGGCGAGCATGAAGAAGACGACGAGCAGAAACACCACATCAATGAGCGGCGTGAGGCCCGGCCGGCGCGCGCGGCGCCGCGCCTGCAAACCCAGTCCGGCCGTCACCGTGGGCCTCCGTCGACCATGATGCGGGCTCCGGCTGCCTCGAGGGCGAGGCGATACCGCTCGACCACACCCTCGAACCATGTCTGCGCCGCGAGCGCGGGAATGGCGACCGTCATGCCCGCCGCCGTGGTCAGAAGCGCTTCCCAGATGCCGCCGGCCAGCACGCCCGGATCGGCGCGGTTCCCGGCCGCTTCCAGGGCCTGGAACGCATCGATCATGCCGAGCACCGTCCCCAGAAGCCCGATCAGCGGCGCGATGACCGCGACCAGTTCCAGAAGGCGCAGCCCCGCCGCAGCATCGGCCAGCTCCGCATTCGCCGCCTGCCGGAGGACATCCTCAGATGCATCGGCGTGGCGGTCGGCAAAGCGTGTCGCAGCTTCGCCCGACCAGATGCCCGCCGACGAGAAGACCCACAGCCGCCACAGGATCACCGCGAGGGTGAGCACCGACAGGCCCGCGAGCACGGCCATGGCCGGCCCGCCGCGCAGGACGATCTCCAGAAGGACGGACGCGGATTCGCTTTCGGTCGGTTCGATCATGGCGCGCACTATGCACAAACCGCCCCGCGATGGGGAGACGCGCTTCGTCGCGCCGCGCCGTCCGCCGTGCTTGACTCGCGCAACGATCGGGGCGCACCCTTTTCCCTGACGACATGAAGGAGTTGCCAATGCTTACGCGTCTCGCGGCCGCCGCCGCCATCGCCCTTTCCGTGACAGCGTTCGGTGGAACGATCACCCCGGCATCCGCGCAGATCACCTACAACACCGGTCAGCCGATGCTGTTCGTCTTCAGGACACAGAACGGCAACTGGACGGGGTGCGGGCCGGTCCAGTGCCTCTGGACGAACTACGGCAACAAGGCCGAGGTCTTCGATCTGCTGACGCAGGATCGGCATGGCCGCTTCGACTACATTGGCAACTACGGAAGCTGTGAGGTCTATCAATCGCCCAGAGGCCTCGAATCCTGGGATCGCCAGCCCGACACGATCGCGTCCGACATTCAGCGCAGGTGCTGAGACGGAGCGGTTCGGCGGTCGGATAATGGTCGGAGTGAGAGGATTCGAACCTCCGGCCCCTGCCTCCCGAAGACAGTGCTCTACCAGGCTGAGCTACACTCCGACCGTGGCGAGGCGTTTGCCTTATTCATCGGGTGAACGCAAGGGGGTTTGGCCGTGCTCGGCGCTGTCTTTCGCCGCCGTTTCCGCATCGAGACGGATGAAATCGCCGGCGCGCGGCGCGGCGGCGGTGTCGCCCCGTATCGTGCGGCTCGATGTGACCGGGCGGCGGAGGCTGGTCGTCCCCCGCTCCTCCCGGGCCACGATGTAGACACCACTCGCGATGATGATCGCCACCCCGATCGCGGTGCTCACGCTCGGCACCTCGTCGAAGAACAGCGCCCCGAAAAGCGCGGCCCAGATGATCTGGGAATACTGCATCGGTGCGATCGTCCCCGCGCTCGCCGCGCGATAGCCCCCGATCATCAGCAGCATGCCGACGAAACTGAGAAGCGCGACGGCCGCGAAAAGTCCGAGGTCGGCCACGGGCATCGGCACATAGACGAAGGGCAGGATCGCGGCCATCGCGACGAAATTGCCCATCAGCGGATAGACGATCAGAACAACGGAACGCTCCTCGCCACCGATCTTGCGCAGGATCAGGGAAACGAAGGAGCCCGCCGTCGCCGCGAAGAGCGCAGCGGCATGGCCCGGTGTGAGCTCGATCGAGCCCGGCTGCAGCACGACGATGACGCCCACGAGCCCGACGAGAACCGCCACCGCCCGCCGCGGACCGACCTTCTCCCCGAGGAAGGGAACGGCGAACGCCGTTATCAGCAGTGGCTGCGCGAAGAGGATCGCGTAGACCTCCGCGAGCGGAAGAGCCGTGAAAGCGTAGAACGCGCTGAAGCCCGTCACGATGGCGAGGCCGGTGCGCAGGAAGACCCAGCCCGGATAGCGCGGCCAGAGCGTGCCGGGTTGGCTGTCGCGGATCAGCAGGACCGTCGTCAGCGGGAAGCCGAAGAGGACGACGAAGAACAGGATCTGGAAGACGGAATAGGACTGGCCGAGCGACTTGATGATCGCGTCATGGGTGGCGAATGCCGCGAAACCCGCAAGGGCGAAGAGCGCGCCGCGCGCATTGGTGTTCATCGGGACTCTCCTGACGATCCCGCATGGAAGCGGATCGACAAGGCGTCATGTGCCGGTTTGATGAACATCGGTTTTCGGCGACTCCCGCGAGCGCGCCCTGCGAACGCAAGCCGCCGCGCGCATGTTTCGACGAGCCGTGTCCGGCTCGTTCAGGCGTTCAGTTCGGCCAGGATCGCATCTCCCATGCCGCTGGTGGATAGCGGTGAGCCACCCTCGGGGCCCATCAGATCCCCGGTTCGGGCACCCTTGGCGAGTGCGGCCTCGACGGCTTTCTCGATCCGGTCGGCCTCCTCGCCGAGATCGAAGGAATAGCGCAGCGCCATCGCGAAGCTGAGGATGCAGGCAATCGGGTTGGCCTTGCCCTGCCCCGCGATATCGGGCGCGGAGCCGTGCACCGGTTCATAGAGGGCCTTGGGCCGGCCATTGGCCATCGGTGCACCGAGCGAAGCGGAGGGCAGCATGCCGAGGGAGCCGGTCAGCATCGCGGCGACATCGGAGAGAAGATCGCCGAAGAGATTGTCCGTCACGATGACGTCGAACTGCTTGGGCCAGCGGGCAAGCTGCATGCCGCCTGCATCGGCATACATGTGGCTCAGTTCCACCTCGGGGTATTCGCGGTCGTGCACCTCCTGCACCACCTCGCGCCAGAGGATGCCCGATTCCATCACGTTGGCCTTCTCCATCGAGCAGACCTTGTTGTTGCGCCGTTTGGCCAGTTCGAAGGCGGAGCGGGCGACACGCGCGATTTCGCTTTCGGTATAGCGCTGGGTATTGATGCCGACCCGTTCGTTGCCCTCGGTGATGATGCCGCGCGGCTCCCCGAAATAGATGCCGGAGGTCAGTTCGCGCACGATCATGATGTCGAGGCCGGAGATCACGTCCTTCTTCAGGGACGAGAAATCCGCCAGAGCATCGAAGCACTGCGCCGGGCGCAGGTTGGCGTAGAGGTCCATCTCCTTGCGCAGGCGCAGAAGGCCGCGCTCGGGCTTCACCGAGAAATCGAGATTGTCGTATTTCGGGCCGCCGACAGCGCCGAGAAGAACCGCATCGACCGCCTGTGCGCGGTCCATCGTTTCGTCCGTCAGGGGCGTGCCGTGGGCGTCATAGGCGCAGCCGCCGACGAGCCCCTCGTCGACGTCGAACACGATCCCGCGTTTCTCGCCCATCCAGTCGATGATGCGGCGGACCTCGGCCATGACTTCGGGTCCGATGCCGTCGCCGGGAAGGATGAGAAGGGACGGATTCGCCATGGCTCGATACTCCTGCAAGATGGGTTGCAGGCGGCTTACCGGGGCGGGGTCAGGCGGTCAATACGACGGCGCTGACGCTGTCCGGAATCAGGCGCCCGACGCGATCGCCTCGCGCACAGCGTCCTCCGTCGCGAGATTGCCCCAGCCGAAGGCGGAGATGTAGTCGAAGCCCATGACGCTGCCGGTCTGCACCCGGACACCCGACATCTGGGCGCGCTGAGGCCCGTATTCGGCCGCCATGGTCACACCTCCCGAACAGGTCATCTCCATGCTGCCTTCCCGGCTCATGAACCCGCTGCAGTCACCGTAAGTCGGACCGGTGAGGTCGAATTCGGACGAACCGGAGATGTGGCCGCGCAGCTCGCCTTCGAGGAACTCCTCGCTTCCGTCGTCTACCTGAATCAAGAGCACCGCGGGGAAGGTGATCTCGAACATCCCGGTCATTTCACCTTGGTTGGCGCTCGCCGCCATCATGACCGGAACCTCGCACCCGGCGAGGGCAAAGGCGCATGCAGCGCCCAGGGCAAGTCTTCTGAACACGGTCGATACTCCTGACCAAAACACAATTTCGGCGGATCACCGTCACACGGATGCAGTTTCCAGTCCAGTTTCACGAGTGATAACGCCTGCCCCGACCGCCGGAGACGTGGGCGTCCGGTCGGGGGGCCACGGACATCCCCCTTCCTGCATCCGAGCACTCGTGTTCGACGGGCCTCCCGGAACCGGCGTCGGTCGGCAAAGCATCGGGTGGACAGCGCCTTCAGGGCAGCGCGATATCGATCCAGACCAGCCGATGGTCGCTCGCCTGGCTGTCCGCCGCCCGAAGGAGATCGTGCGCGGCCTCATCCGGTGCGGGCCAGAAAACGCCGGAGGCGGCGACGGCAAGAGCGACATCCGGCAGAACATAGTCGAGCCTGAGGTTCCCCGGCCCCGGCGCGGGCGCCCTGTCGGTGGTGTCGAGTGCATCCGGACCGGCATGGCGCGAAAGCCTCGCTTCGGCCGCACCCGCCAGCGCGGCGCCTCGGCTCGCGGGCGCGACATCCTGCAGTCTTGGATGGTCGAGTAGTGCACGGATCGCTTCGTGACGCCCGTCGCCATCCTCGGGATCGAGCGCAAGATCACCGAGGAGGATCACCGGGTCGACGGGCGGCGGTGCATCGGGCAGTTCACCGTCGAGATAGCGCGCCCAAAGCGCGATCTCGTCTGCGTTGCGCCGCCCGTTGAAATCCTCCGGCCCGTCGAAGACCGGCGCCGTGGGGTTGGAGATCATCAGCACGATCCGTCCGCCCGGCGCTTCGACCGGCAGGGCGACATGGGCGCGGGAAGAGAGGCGTTGCAGTTCGGGGCGGTAGCCCGGAAAACCGGCGGGTGGCCGCGCTCCGGGCATATCGGACCAGAGACGTGCGGAAAGGTCCACCGCATCCGTGGCAACCAGGGGGAAGCGGGACAGGACCGCAAGGCCCCGCTCGCCGGGGAAGCGGCCCCAGCCCTGCGCATCCTCGGCATCGGTCGTTCGCCCGTTCCCGTCGAGGTCGGCCCCGGTCGGGATCCCGGCATTGCCGCCGATGGCGAAACCGTGGGGATAGACGATCCCGTCCTGTCCCCGCCGCGATACCGCGAGATAGTCGATCAGCGCCGCAAGCGTCCTGCCCTCGGGGTCGTGATCCACCTCCGACAGGAGCACGATATCGGGCCTTACATGCTGCAGGATCGCCGCGATCGCTTCCGTCTGCGGATCGCCGCCGCGCTGGAGCGTATCGAGAAGCAGCCCGATCCCGGGCCGCGACAGGGATGTGTTGAAGGTCGCGACCCGGATCGTCTCCGAAAGCGCACCGGTTGCCGCGACGAGCGCGACAAGCGCCGCGATCAGACCTCCCGCGCGCGGTCGATGAGCCATGCGAGCTTCATGAAGGCCTGCCCCCGGATGAACAGGGCCGCCGGGACATAGGCCCAGACCACGCAGCCCCAAAGCAGGGACTGATAGTTCTCCAGAGCCGTGGGATCGAACCACCCACCCGATCGCGCGACCATGACGAGCAGCATGAACGGCAGGGTCGCGGCGACGATGCAGTTGATCATGCCGTTGCGGCGGAGCCGATAGACGATGTCCTTGTTTCCGCCCGGGGTCATGGACGGGACATTGTCCCAGAGGTTGAAACCCGCCCGATCGACAGGCCAGCGCATCAACCAGATGAAGAACATCGAAACGGCGACGAGCCCGATTGCGACGACAAGGCTCAGGGCCGTCGCACGCGAGATCAGAAGCGCCAGCGCCTCATCCTCGCCCATCGCGACGATCTGCCCGGCGAGGGCAGCCGGGCTGAGCGGGAAGGCCGCGAGTTCGACCATGCGGTCGGCAAAGGCGAGGAAATCGGCCGCGAACGCATCCGCCCCTTCGTTGGAGCGGCACAGGAACACGATCGCGAAGAGGAACACCACGAAGCCGAAGAACCGGATCCGGTTGTAGGGCGGTGCGAAGCGGAAATCGACGAAACCGGGACGGAGCGTGCCATACTCCCAGATCGTGAAGAGCCCGGCGAGCCCGCCAATGATCAGGGACAGGTCCTGACCCGTCGGCGTGGCGCCCGGCAGAAGATAGGAGGGCGCCGCGATAACGACGAGCACCAGCAGCCCGCGCAGGACGGCATTGATGATCCGCAGCATCTCGTCGCCCCCAAAGATGACGAGGCGGCGCTGACCGCCTCGCCCGCGAGGGCCTCAGGCCCAGGGTGCGCGCGCGGCGTAGTCCGCCTCGAAAGCGTCAATGCGTTCAGAGTGTTGCAGAGTCAGGCCGATGTCGTCCAGCCCATTCAACAGGCAATGCTTGCGGAATGGTTCGACATCGAAATGGATCGTGCCGCCATCGGGGCCGGTGATCGTCTGGCTTTCGAGGTCGACCGTCACGATGGCATTCGCGCCGCGCCCGGCGTCGTCCATCAGCTTGTCGACATCCTCCTGCGGCAGAACGATGGGCAGGATCCCGTTCTTGAAGCAGTTGTTGAAGAAGATGTCGGCGAAGCTGGTGGAGATCACGCAGCGGATGCCGAAATCGGCAAGCGCCCAGGGCGCGTGCTCGCGCGAGGAGCCACAGCCGAAATTGTCGCCGGCGACGAGAATCTTCGCCTCTCGATAGGCGGGCTGGTTGAGCACGAAATCGGGGATCTCGTTGCCCTCGCGGTCATAGCGCATCTCGTCGAAGAGGTTTACGCCGAGGCCCGTGCGCTTGATCGTCTTGAGGAACTGCTTGGGGATGATCATGTCGGTATCGATGTTGACGAGCGGCATGGGCGCCGCGACACCGGTGAGCGTGGTGAATTTTTCCATTTCAGTTCTCCATGCGGGAACAGTCCGCCCGCTCGTAGAGGATCGCGGCCTTCTCGGCCTGCCGTTCACTGTTGAAGACACGGTCCGAGAGATCGAGGAACGAAAGATCCAGTCCGCGCTCGATCACCCTGTCCATCGCGTAGTCCTCGGAGGCCGCGAACATCCGCCCGAGGATGAACTCCTCGTTCGGCCCGTCGAGAACCCGCGTGAGGCCCACCGGCGCATCCGCGGTGAGCGCCGCGACATCCTGCGCCGGGTCGTCGAGCGCTTGCAGGAATGCCCGTCCGTCCCGCAGGCCGCGCTCGAACAGTGCAGTGGACAGGGCCTCGTCACCGATGAAATCGGCATAGACCGCGCATTCGAAGGCAATCCATGTATTCCGCGCGGTCGTTTCGTCAGCCTGTGCAGCCGCACCCGAGGCTGACAACGCAATGGCAGCCGACGCCAGAAACGCATTTGCAGACGACTGCATCACGCGAGGTCCCGCACATCGGTCAGTTTCCCCGTAATCGCTGCGGCGGCGGCCATGGCCGGGCTCATCAGGTGGGTGCGGCCCTTGTAGCCTTGTCGCCCCTCGAAGTTGCGGTTGGAGGTGGATGCGCAGCGCTCGCCCGGCTTGAGCTGGTCGGGGTTCATGCCCAGGCACATGGAGCAGCCCGCCATGCGCCATTCGAAACCAGCCTCCTGGAGCTTCTGCGCGATGCCCTCCTCCTCGGCCTGGAGGCGGACGAGGCCCGAGCCCGGCACGATCATGGCGCGCACGCCGTCCTTGACGCGGCGGCCTTCCATGATCCGGGCGACCTCCCGCAGATCCTCGATCCGGCCGTTGGTGCAGGACCCGATGAAGACGGTGTCGATCGCTACATCCTGAAGGCGCGTTCCCGGCTCCAGCCCCATGTATTCGAGCGAGCGCTTCGCCGCGCCGACCTTGCCGCCCTCGAAATCCTCGGGCGAGGGCACCGTGCCGGTGATCGGCAGCACGTCCTCGGGGCTGGTGCCCCAGGTGACGACGGGCGCGATATCCTCGGCCCGCAGGGTCACGACCTTGTCGAAATGCGCGCCTTCGTCGGAGAAGAGCGTCCTCCAGTAGGCGAGCGCCGCTTCCCATGCAGCGCCCTTCGGCGCATGGGGGCGGCCCATGACGTATTCATAGGTCTTCTCGTCCGGTGCGATCAGGCCCGCACGCGCGCCGCCCTCGATCGCCATGTTGCAGACGGTCATCCGTCCTTCCATCGACAGGGCACGGATTGCCTCGCCGGTATATTCGATGACATGGCCGTTGCCGCCTGCCGTGCCGGTCTTGCCGATGATCGAGAGGGTGATGTCCTTCGCGGTCACGCCCGGCGGCAGGGTGCCGGTCACCTCGACCTTCATGTTCTTCGATTTCTTCTGGATCAGCGTCTGGGTGGCGAGCACATGCTCGACCTCGGAGGTGCCGATACCGTGGGCGAGCGCGCCGAACGCGCCGTGCGTCGCGGTGTGGCTGTCTCCGCAGACGATGGTGAAGCCCGGCAGGGTCCAGCCCTGTTCGGGGCCGACGATATGGACGATCCCCTGGCGGACATCGTCGACGTCATACATCTCGACGCCGAAATCCTTCGCGTTCTGTCGCAGCGCCTCGACCTGGATGCGGGATTGCTCATCCCGGATGCCCTTGATCCGGTCGGGATCGGTGGGGACGTTGTGATCGGGCACCGCGATGGTCTTTTCGGGCGCGCGCACCGGGCGCCCTGCCATTCGAAGCCCCTCGAACGCCTGGGGGCTCGTCACTTCGTGAACGAGATGGCGGTCGATATAGAGCAGGCAGGTGCCATCGTCGGCTTCGTTGACGACATGGGCATCCCAGATCTTGTCATAGAGGGTTTTCGGCTGAGCCATGAATTCGGTCCTTGCGAGATGAAATGGAGAGGCGGGCGGCGCGGGGCCTCCCGATCATCCATTCACCGCAAGCGCGACCGTTTCACCGTGGAAGCGCCACGGGAGGCGGGCATGGTCATCGAGGACCGGCATCTGGTCGCGCGCGGCTTTCATGGGTGTCCCATACCGCCGCGGGCGGCCTGTTGTCCAGCCGTCGCGCGGCCTACCCCGCCGTTTGCGCCTCGTTCACGATATCGGCCACGCACTGGCTGATCGTTCGGCCGCCGGAGAGATCCTGCCGGGCCGCGGCCATCCAGCGGACGAGCCCGTTGACCGCGCGCGGCGATCCCTGGAACCGCTCCTGGGAGAGAGCCCCCTCATAGGGCGTATCGTGCCGGGTGAGGCGATCGTAGCCGCCGACGCGCGTGATCACTTCCAGCGCGCATAGACCCCGCTGATCGCCGCAATTGGCATCGCAGAACGCCGCGACGGTCGCCATGTTGGGATCGTTGTCGAGCTGCGAAAGCAGCACGGACGCCGCCTGGGTGAGCTGCGCGTTCTCGAACAATTCGTTCGGTGCGCCGCGCATCGCGAGCGTGAAGCGGCGAAGATCGCGACCGGGCCGAAGCTGTGGCGCGAGCACCGGGGCGATGAAGCTCATCATCATCAGCCCCGAACCCCGGGCGGCGGGTTCGCTTTCCTCCAGCCAGCGCCACTGGTTCGGCCCCGGGGGGTTGGAGAGATAGCTGCGCATCCATGCGACCATGTCGAGGCCCTGGAGCATCGGATCATCCGCCGGCAGCGCGAAGATCTCGTCGAAACGCGCCCGGTCGAAAATCTCGAAGACGAGGCGTTGCGCGGCCTCTTCCTCGCCCGCGTTCCAGAGCGTCTGCGCGACGTCGATCGTCGCATCGGGCAGGCGCGCGGCATTCATCGCGGCGGCGAGAGGATCGCCCTCATCCTCTTCGAGGACGACTGTCCAGCCGGTGCCCGAAAGCCCCGACGGAGCGCGCAGAAGATCCCGGCGCTCGGCGCGCGACAGGCCGAGAACGAAAGGCGTGTCCGATCCGGGGGGCGTCACCCTGTCGAGCTGCCCCAGGAAATACTGCGCGTCCCGGTTACCGGCATTGGCGAGCTCCGAAAGGATCGGAAGCGCCGTCGCGTCGTCATCGGCGAGCCAGGCCTCGACGGCCTCCTCCATCGACTGCGCGTTGGCCGAAACCGCAAGCACAAGAGCCGCGGCGCCCGCGGCCAAGAAAGCAAACAGGTTATTCATGGTTTTTCCCCGACCTATCCCGCGAGCGAATGTAGTGCGCCCGCTCCGATTGAAAAACTCGGAAACAGCGCACGTCACTTGTCAGTTTATTGCTTTTTTCGTGGTGAGGTGGATCGATTCGTGTCTTGTCGGACGAACTGGTTCGCCCGCTCGCCCCGCGATGCCTGTTCGGCGGTCTTTTTGATGCGATTTGCTCGCGTTTGAGGCGTTTTTGCCTGCTTGATCCATTCGAGAATCCCGCGCTTCACCGAGCGGGGGAAGGCTTCCCACTCCGCGGCGGCCCGGGGGTGATTCGCGAAGGCCCTGGCAAGATCGGCGGGCACCTCCAGCCGCTCCACATCGTCGAGGAAGGACCACATGCCGTTGGCCTTGGCCGCCTCGATCTTCGCAAGCCCCGCTTGCGTCATCGCACCCGACGCGATCGCACGATCCACATGCGCCTTGTTGATCGCCGACCAGGCCGAGCTTTCCTTGCGCGGGGAAATCAGGAGCCGCGCGCGATCCTCGTCCACGCGCCGCCGCACGCTGTCTATCCAGCCCCAGCAGAGGATCTCTTCGACGAGCGGCTCATAGGCCAGGTAGTCTGGATGGTGCTTCTTGTAGGTGACGAGCCAGACGGACGAAGCCGTCGCGTGGTTCTCGGCAAGCCAGGCCCGCAGATCCGCGCGGGAGCGGACCTCGACCCGCAGGGCATCGTCACCCGCCGCCATGCCCGGCCTCCCAGGTCTTCAGCCAGCGCTTGGGCGCCGCCGCGCGCCATGTCGCGCGAAGCCGCGCCTCCGCCCAGCCGGGATCGATCCGCCCGGCAGCAACCAGGATCAGCCCGTGCCCGGCGTAGTGGGGATGGAGGATGAACGTCTCCGGATCGGCCTCCATCAGCATCTCGCGCTCCTCGATGGAGCCCTTGAAGATCGCGGCATCCACATAGGGCGACCACCACACCCAGAGCTTTCCGTGCGCCTTAAGGCAGGGATTGCCCCAGCTTGTCGCCTCCTCGACCTGCGGCAGATCGAGGGCCAGGGCGAAATCGCGCATCTGGGGCCATGTCTCGATCATCGGGTCAACCTCCGTGCTCGGGATCAGTGCGCCTCCGCCCAACTATGCCCCTTTCCGCCATCCACGACGAGGGGCACGTCGAGCTTCAATGCCGGTTCGGCGGCCTTCTCCATCACCTCGCGGACGAGGCCGATCGTGTCCTCCGCGGCCTCCTCGCGCACCTCGAAGATCAGTTCGTCATGGACCTGCAGGAGCATCCGCGCGGGGTTCTTCGCGGCCTCCAGCGCGGGCGGGATGCGGATCATCGCGCGGCGGATGATGTCCGCCGCAGAGCCCTGGATCGGCGCGTTGATGGCCGCGCGGTAGGCGAAGCTCGCCCGCGGACCTTTCGCATTGATCTCGGGCGTGTGGATCTTCCGACCGAACAGCGTCCTAACGTAACCGTGTTCCTGCGCGAAGCGCTTGGTGTCGTCCATGTATTTCCGGATACCGGGGAAGCGCTCGAAATACCGGTCGATGAAGGCCTTCGCCTCGTCGCGTGGAATGCGCAGGTTGTTGGCGAGACCGAAGGCCGAGATGCCGTAGATCACCCCGAAATTGATCGCCTTCGCCTTGCGGCGCACATCCGGCGTCATTTCGTCGAGCGGCACATCGAACATCTCGGACGCCGTCATCGCATGGATGTCGAGCCCGTCGCGGAACGCCTGCTTGAGCGCGTCGATCCCCGCCATCTCGGCGAGGATGCGCAGCTCGATCTGACTGTAGTCGAGCGACAGGAGCACATTGCCCTCTTCCGCGACGAAGGCTTCGCGGATGCGGCGGCCCTCCTCGGTGCGGATCGGGATGTTCTGGAGGTTGGGATCGGTGGAGGCGAGCCGCCCCGTGTTCGCGCCGGAGATCACATAAGAGGTATGCACCCGCCCGGTTTCGGCATTGATGTGATCCTGCAGCGCATCGGTATAGGTGGATTTGAGCTTGGATATCTGCCGCCAGTCGAGGACGCGGGCAGGCAGGTCATGGCCCTGCGCCGCCAGTTCCTCCAGCACCTCGGCGCCGGTGGCGTAGGCGCCCGTCTTGCCCTTCTTGCCGCCCGGCAGGCTCATCTCATCGAACAGGATCTCGCCCAACTGCTTGGGCGAGCCCACGTTGAAGGGGCGCCCGGCAAGCTCGTGTATCTCCGCCTCCAGCCCGGCCATCTTCTGGGCGAAGGTGTTGGACATGCGGCTCAGCGTGTCGCGGTCCACCCTGATCCCGTGCATCTCCATGTCCGCCAGCACCGGAACGAGCGGGCGTTCCATCGTCTCGTAGACGGTGGTCACGCGGGCCTCGTGCAGCCTGGGCTTGAACATGTGCCACAGGCGCAGCGTCACGTCCGCGTCCTCGGCGGCATAGGGTGCCGCGTCCTCGATCTTCACCTTGTCGAAGGTGATCTGGGACTTGCCGGAGCCGAGCAGCGTCTTGATCTCGATGGGCCGGTGATCGAGGTAGCGCTCGGAAAGCGCGTCCATCCCGTGCCCGTGAAGCCCCGCGTTCTGCGCGTAGCTCAGAAGCATCGTGTCGTCGATCGGCGCGAGGTTCACGCCGTGGCGGCGGAAGATCTTCAGGTCGTATTTCGCGTTCTGCAGGATCTTGAGGATCGCGTCATCCTCAAGGACCGGGCGCAACAGGTCCAGCGCCTCCTCCATTGCCATCTGGCCCGGGGCGCGCTCCGCACTGCCCAGAAGGTCGCCCTCCCCCTCCACATGGGCGAGCGGGATGTAGCAGGCCTGCCCCGGCTCAACGGCGAGGCAGATGCCGACGAGCCCCGCCGTCATCTCGTTCAGCCCGGTCGTTTCGGTATCGACGGCGACGTATCCCCGCTCGCGGATCCGCTCGATCCAGGGTCGAAGAGCGGTCGCATCCCGGACGATCTCGTAGCCCTCGGGATCGATCGGCGGCCATTCGGGCGCGGCGGGGCCATCGGATGCGGGCGCGGCGGACGGGGCCGGAATCGTAGGCGCCTCGACACCCAGCTTGTCCGCGATGCGGGCGGTGAGCGTGCGGAACTCCATTTCGGACAGGAACGCCATCAGGGCGTCCGCGTCGGGATCACGGACCTCCATCGCATCGATGCCGACCTCGTAAGGCACATGATCATCGAGGGTGACGAGCCGCTTGGAGATGCGGATCTGCTCGGCATTGTCGATCAGCGTCTGGCGGCGCTTGGGCTGCTTGATCTCCTCCGCGCGGGCGAGGAGCGTTTCCACATCGCCGTATTCCCGGATCAGTTGCGCCGCCGTCTTGATGCCGATGCCCGGCGCACCGGGGACGTTGTCCACGCTGTCACCGGCAAGCGCCTGAACGTCGATCACCTTCTCCGGCGGCACGCCGAACTTCGCCTCGACCTCCTCGGGCCCGATGCGGACGTTCTTCATCCCGTCCACCATCTCCACCCCGCCGCCGACGAGTTGCATGAGATCCTTGTCGGACGAGATGATGGTGACGCGCGCACCGGCCTCGCGCGCCTCGCGGGCATAGGTGGCGATCAGATCGTCGGCCTCGTAGTTCTCCTGCTCGATACAGGCGATGTTGAAGGCGCGCGTCGCCTGGCGGGTCAGCGGAATCTGCGGGCGCAGATCCTCGGGCAGGGGCGGCCGATTGGCCTTGTAGCCGTCATAGATATCGTTGCGGAAGGTCTTGGAGGAATGGTCGAAGATCACGGCCACATGCGTCGGCGCATCCGGCCCCGTATTCGCCTCGACCATCTTGAAGATCATGTTGCAGAAGCCCGAGACCGCGCCGATCGGCAGCCCGTCGGATTTCCGCGTGAGGGGCGGCAGCGCGTGAAAGGCCCTGAAGATGAAACCCGACCCGTCGATCAGATGCAGGTGATGGCCCTTGCCGATGCCCATGAAGCGCTCCTCCTCCGCGTTGGGGCGCACGATAGGGCAGCGGCAGCGGAGGGGAAAGGGCCGCTCACGCGGCGCGGGTCAGTTCGACGAACACGTCTTCCAGATGCGCCTCTTCCGTGGCCACATCGCGGATCGCGATCCCCCATTCGCGGGCGAGGTCCAGCACCGCGCCCGTCCCGATCTCGGAGCGGTTGTAGGTGAGCGCGAGAGAGCCGTCCGCGCGGATCTCGGCGCTGACGCCATCGGGCGTGTCGGGCAGGGTATCGAGCGCCTTCTCCGGCACGATCACGAGCGTCTTGGCATCCATCCGCGCAAGGAGCGCATCCTTCGAATCCTCGGCGATCAGGCGGCCCTGGGCGATGATCCCGATCCGGTCGCACATCTCCTCGGCTTCTTCGAGGTAGTGGGTGGTGAGGATGATCGTCGTGCCCGCCGCATTCAGTTCGCGCACATAGTCCCACAGCATCTGGCGCAGCTCGATGTCGACACCCGCTGTCGGCTCGTCGAGCACCAGCACCGGCGGGCGGTGGACCATCGCCTTGGCCACGAGAAGCCGCCGCCGCATCCCGCCCGACAGCGTGCGGGCATAGGCCTCGGCCTTGTCGGAAAGGCCAACAGCGGCGAGGATCTCATCGGTGTAGCGTTCCGAGGGTTTCACGCCGTAGAGCCCCGCCTGCACCTCCAGCGCCGCGCGCGGTGTGAAGAACGGATCGATGTTGAGCTCCTGCGGGACCACCCCGATAGACGCGCGGGACTGGCGCGGGTTCACATCCTGGTCGAAGCCCCAGATCTTCACCTGGCCCGCGGTCTTGTTCACCAGACCCGCCATGATGTTGATCGTGGTGGACTTGCCCGCGCCATTCGGCCCCAGCAGCCCGAAGATCGAACCAGCGGGAATGGTGAGATCGAGCCCGTGCAGCGCCGTCTTGTCCGCCTCGCCGCCCTGTCCGCGATAGATCTTCCTGAGGCCCGTCAATTCGATGGCGTTCTCGGGCATGGGGTCTCTCCTGCAAGGGGCGCTGCACGCGGGGGGGCTTGTGCCGACGCGGCGTTTGTGGCCATGAAGGGTTGTCCGGCGCCCCGCAGGTAATGCGGGTTGCCGAAAACGCAAGCGAGCATGAAGATGAACGCCATGACACAGATCCCCGCCCCCGAAACCGAGATCGTCACCAAGACCCGTGTGGCCTGCGATGGCGGCGAGGGCGCCCTCGGCCATCCCCGCGTCTGGCACTCGATCGACCCCGAACTCGGCTATGTCGAATGCGGATACTGCGACAAGAAGTTCATCCTCAAGGGCGGGCCGGCCGATACCGATGGGTGAGATCCTCGCACTCTGCATCGCGCTCGCCGACCTGAGCAATCTGTCGGGATCGTTCGTCCTGCCCAATGGCTGGGAAAGCGAGGAAGTGGCGGCGCAGGACGTTTTCGTCCAGGCGTGGTCGACGCAGCTGATAGAATACCACGGCGGGGACAGGATCGCGGCGCGGGACGACATCTTCATGGCCTATGTCGATCTGCAGGGGATGGATGGCGCGGCCGCTCGCGCGCAGCTGGCGGTCTGCAACGCCGAACCCAAGGAGTGACGCATACTGACAGACAGCTGTCAGGAGGGTCGTGCTTATCCTGTCGCTCCACACAGCAAGCGACAGGATCAGCCAATGCCCCACGTTCCCGAACACGCCCTCGTCTGGTGCGAGATCCCCGTCACCGATCTCGACAGGGCCGAGACCTTCTATCGCGCCGTATTCGATTTCGCCTTCGACAGGATGGAGGGCCCGCCGAATCCCTTCTCGATCATCCGCACCACGGACGAGAAGAGCGGCATCTCCGGCCATCTCTATCCCGGAAAGCCCTCCTCCGAGGGGCCGACCGTCCATCTTCTCGTCCCCGGCAAACTGGAGGACGCGATGGCGCGCTGCACAGAGGCGGGAGGACGGGTCATCTCCGATCCGATCCCGATCCCTGCCGGGCGTTTCGCCTATGCGCATGACCCCGACGGCAACTCCATCGGCCTGTTCGAAGCGGCGGCGGGCTGAACCGTGCGCCGGGCGGACCGCCTCTTCCAGATCGTTCAGCATCTGCGGGGCGGCCGCATCGTCACCGCCGCGCAGCTTGCAGGCCGGCTGGAAGTGTCGGAGCGCACGATCTACCGCGACATCGCCGATCTGATCGGTTCCGGCGTCCCCATCGAGGGGGAGGCCGGGATCGGCTACATCATGCGCGCGGGCTACGACGTCCCGCCGCTGATGTTCACGCGAGGCGAGTTGTCGGCCCTGATCGCGGGCATCCGCCTCATCCGCGCCTGGGGCGGGTCCGAGATGGCGCTCGCCGCGGAAGAGGCGCTCGTGAAGATCGAGGCGGTGCTTCCCCGCGATCGGCAGGAGGACGCCGCGCGCGTCTCCGTCCACTCCCTACCCTTCGACACGTTGACCGACGAGACCCGGGCGCGGATCGACGCGCTCGAAACAGCTTGCGAGGATCGCATCCGGCTCGCCGTGATCTATCGCGACGAGGAGGGGCGGGAGACGGCGCGCAGGATCCGCCCCCTCGCCCTTCTCTTCTGGGGCAGGACATGGACGCTGGCCGCCTGGTGCGAGATGCGCGGCGATTTCCGCATGTTCCGCGTGGACAGGATCGTCTCGCATCGCGAGGACGGGCGCTTTCGCCCCGAACCCGACAAGAGCCTGAAGGCGTTCTTCGCCAGCCACCGCCCCTGACTAGCGCTTGCGGGACGCCTTCTCGGCGATGCCGGAGGTGCCTTCCCGTTGCGAAAGCTCCGAAAGCACGTCCTCAAGGCCGACATCGCGCGCCGCGAGCATGACGAGCAGGTGGTAGAGCACATCCGCCGCCTCGGCCGTCAGCCTGGCACGATCCCCGCGCACGGCCTCGATGATGGCCTCGACCGCCTCCTCCCCGAATTTCTCGGCGCATTTCTCCGGCCCCTTCGCGAGCAGCCGGGCGGTGTGGGACGTCTCCGGATCGGCGCCGCGCCGCGCCGCGATGGTTTCCGAAAGCCGGATCAGGACATTGCTCATTGCAACCTCATGGGAATACCGGCAGCGGCCATATGCGCCTTCGCCTCGCCGATCGTGTAGGTGCCGAAATGGAAGATCGAAGCGGCAAGGACGGCGCTGGCATGCCCCTCCGTCACGCCCTCCACGAGGTGATCGAGCGTGCCGACACCCCCGCTCGCGATCACCGGAATGCGCACACGATCCGCGATGGCGCGGGTGAGGGGGATGTTGAACCCCGCCTTCGTCCCGTCTCGATCCATCGAGGTGAGGAGGATCTCCCCCGCGCCACGCCGCTCCATTTCCAGTGCGAAGTCCACCGCATCGATCCCCGTTCGCCGGGTACCGCCATGGGTGAAGATCTCCCATTTGCCGGGGCTGACGGTTTTCGCGTCGATGGCGACGACGATGCACTGCGCGCCGAACTTGTTGGCCGCATCCGCGACCACTTGCGGTTCGGCGACGGCAGCGGAATTGAAGCTCACCTTGTCGGCACCCGCGAGAAGAAGCCTGCGCACATCCTCGACCGTCCGCACGCCACCGCCGATGGTCAGCGGCATGAAACACTGCTCCGCCGTGCGCCGCGCCACGTCATACATCGTGCCACGGTTTTCGAGAGTCGCGGCGATGTCGAGAAAGCAGAGCTCGTCCGCGCCCGCCGCGTCATACGCCTTGGCGGCCTCGACCGGATCGCCCGCGTCCACCAGGTCGACGAAATTGACGCCCTTGACGACACGGCCGTCCTTCACGTCGAGGCAGGGGATCACGCGGGTCTTGAGCATCTCTCAGCCTTTCAGAAGCGCCATCGCCTCGGGCACCGATATCGCGCGGCGCGCCGCTCTCCTTCAGCGCACGAAGGTCATCCATGGAGGACACGCCAC
This sequence comes from Rubricella sp., assembly GCA_049600155.1. Lineage (GTDB taxonomy): Bacteria > Pseudomonadota > Alphaproteobacteria > Rhodobacterales > Rhodobacteraceae > Rubricella. Next base: position 2,053 of record JBMYPI010000011.1, on the reverse strand, counting down.
CCGAGGCGATCACCGGGATCGAAACCGCCCGTGCGAGATCCGCGGTCGCCTCCACATTGGGGCCCTGCATGGCGCCATCGCGCTCGATATCGGTGTAGATGATCGCGGCGACGCCCGCGTCCTCGAACTTGCGGGCAAGATCGAGCGCGGTGATATCGGTCGTCTCCGCCCATCCTTCGACCGCGACCATCCCACCCCTTGCGTCTATGCCCACGGCGACCTTTCCGGGGAAGGCGCGGGCCGCCTCCCGAACGAGATCGGGATCGCGCACCGCCACGGTGCCGAGGATCACGCGCGAGAGCCCCTTGCCCAGCCACGCCTCGATCTGCGCCATCGACCGGATCCCGCCGCCAAGCTGGGCGGGCACGTCGACGGCGGCAAGGATCGCTTCCACCGCATCCCCGTTTACCGGCGCACCCGCAAAGGCCCCGTTCAGATCCACCAGGTGCAGCCACTCGCACCCCGCCTCCACGAAGGCCTTCGCCTGGGCCGCCGGATCATCGTTGAAGACGGTCGCCTGCTCCATCTCGCCCTTGTAGAGGCGCACGCACTGGCCATCCTTCAGGTCGATCGCGGGGTAAAGGATCATCGGTCGTCTCCGGGGGCTTTGCATCGCGCGCCCTTATGGCGAGCGAGCGCTCCACGGGCAAGGTGGCGTCACGTCATGCTTGACGAAAGATCGCGCCGCGCGAAGCCTCTGGTGCAAAACCACAAGAACCAACCGGGAGGAATACCACAATGATCCGGCACCTGATGGCGGCGGCGATCGCGTTCGCCCCCCTGCCCGCGCTCGCCGAAGCCGCCCACGGCACATGGGCGACCGAGGCCAATGACGAGGGGTCCTACCTGCATGTCGATATCGGCCCCTGCGCCGCGAACGGCGCACTCACCTGCGGTGTGATCGCCGAGGCCATGACGCCCGACGGCCCGAACGACGAATACGAACATCTCGGCCGCCTCATCATCGAGAACATGCAGGCCGATGGCGCCAACTACACCGGCGGCACGATCTGGGCACCGGATGATGACCGGACGTACCGCTCCAACATGGAGCTTTCCGGCAACGTTCTGGCGGTGGAAGGCTGCGTGCTCGTATTCTGCCGTGGCCAGAACTGGACCCGCGTCCAGTAGGCGCGGATCAGGCGACCTGCCTCAGGAGGGCCCGCAGCGTTTCGGGCCCTCCGTCATCCAGCCTTTCGTCCAGAAGATCATGGGTCGCCCGCCAGATCGGCACGGCCCGCTTCAGCACGTCCCGCCCCGCGTCCGTCAGCAGGAGCCTGCGGGAGCGGCGATCCTCCTCGTCCGGTCGCACCACGACATAGCCTCGCCGCTCCAGCGGCTTGAGCGCGGCGGTCAGCGTCGTGCGATCCATCGCCAGAAGCGGCGCGACATCCTTCAGCCTCGGCGCCTGCGGCCGGTTGAGCGCCATCAAAAGCGAATACTGCCCGTTCGTCAGCCCCACGGGCCGCAGCGCCTCGTCGAAGATCCGGCCGACCGCCCGCGCAGCCCGCTGCAGGTGCAGGCAGAGGCAGCGATCCCGCACTTCTTGTGTGGTCTCAAGGGGCAGAGAGGCGTCCATGGTCATAATTATGTTGATATCAACTCTTTTATCAAGCACCCTTTCCGCATGACGGAATCAGGAGGTTGAGATGTCATACATTCAGGGCTTCGTGGCAGCGGTCCCCGAAGCGAACAAACAGGCCTATATCGATCACGCGAAAGCGGCCTGGCCGTTCTTCCGAGATCTCGGCGCGACGCAGATGCTCGAATGCTGGGAAGCCGACGTGCCCGAGGGCGAGGTGACCTCGTTCTCCATGGCCGTGAAACGAAAGGACGACGAGAAGGTCATCTTCTCATGGATCGTCTGGCCCTCGCGCGAGGCGCATGACACGGCCTGGCAGAAGATGATGTCCGATCCCGATATGAGCGAGAACATGGGCGAGATGCCCTTCGACGGAAAACGCATGATCTTCGGCGGGTTCGATCCCGTTGTCGAATGCCGGGCCTGAGCGGCCCTGCACCCTCATGTCTTCTTCAAATATCCCGGGGGTCC
>JBMYPI010000010.1:21331-25887 GCA_049600155.1 Rubricella sp. | reverse complement strand
GTGCGGTCCTGCTCCGTCTGAACGATCGAAGTGTTTTTCATGTCTGCTCCCAGTCTTTGCTGGAGAGTGTAGTCTGCCACCCTGTGGAAACCAGTCCTGCGACAAGCGGCCCCACATCTTCGGGACGCTGCGTCAGGCTCTCGACAGCGCCGGGCCGAGCACCGATGCTGCCGGTATGCAATGCGCGAAGGACATCATCGCGGCCCTCGGCCTCGCCCCCCATCCCGAAGGTGGATGGTATCGCGAAACATGGCGGGCCGGGTCGAAGGCGGGCGAGCGTCCTGCGGGGACCGCGATCTACTACCTCCTCGAAGCGGAACAGCATTCGCACTGGCATCGCGTCGATGCGGACGAGATCTGGCTCTGGCATGCCGGCGCGCCGCTCGTTCTGACCGTCTCGCCCGATGGTCACGACGCACAGGCCCGGGTCCTCGGACCGGGGCTTGCACAGGGGCAAGCACCGCAGATCGTCGTTCCGCGCCATCACTGGCAAACGGCGGCGAGCCTGGGGCAATACACACTCGTCTCCTGCACCGTCGCACCGGGTTTCACCTTCGAGGGATTCGAGATGGCCCCGCCCGACTGGCGGCCACGCCCCCGCACACCCGGAGGCGAGAGGGATTGAGCCTTCCCCTCCGCCACCCTAGAAGGGGCGAGCCCATCACCGGATCCGCCCATGACCGAAGATCACCCCCAACTCTATCTGGTTTCTCCCCAGCGCTTCGAGATCGATGCCTTCGCGGATGATCTCGCGCGGGTGCTCGACGCCCGGCCCGTGGCCTGCCTGCGGCTCATCCTGCCGGGCGACGACGAGGGCGAGGCACGGCGGGCCGCCGACCGGTTGCGCGGCGTGGCCCATGCGCGGGATGTAGCCGTCGTCGTCTCCGACACATGGAAACTGGTCGAGCCGCACGGGCTTGACGGTGTCCACCTCACCGATGGTCCGCGCCGGATGCGGGAGGTGCGAAAGGCGCTCGGGCCCGACAGGATCGTCGGCGCGTTCTGCGGCGCGACGCGGCACGCGGGCATGGTCGCGGGAGAGATCGGCGCGGATTACGTCAGCTTCGGCCCGGTGAGCGAGGATGCAGCGCTCGGCGGAGAGGAGATCGCCCCGGCCGAGCTTTTCGAGTGGTGGGCGCAGATGATCGAGGTGCCGCTCGTCGCCGAAGGCGGCTTCGATCCCGCGATCATCGAAGCGCTTTCGCCCCATCTCGATTTCATCGCCCTGGGGCGGGAGATCTGGTCTCACCCCGAGGGCGCGCTCGCGGCGATCTCCGGCCTGATCCCCTCCTGAACCAGCCCTTGCCGGACGGCCTCCTCGGCGGTGCGGGCCAGAACCTTGCGATCGGGGATCGCTTCGGGGTGCAGCGGCGGGTGGAAGATCAGCGTCACATGCCCGCCCGCCGCGAGGCTCGTCGCGTTGCGGATGGAGTCCACCAACCCCATCGTCCCCCACCATCCGAAGAACGCCTCAGGCTGCCCCTCGGGCGCACGATAGGCGAGCGTGACCGGCTGGACGGGCACGTTTTCCTTCACGAAGGCCGCGAACAGCGTGCTCTTGAACGGGATGACCCGCCGGCCATCGGTGCTGGTGCCTTCGGGGAAGAACAGCAGAAGCTCGCCCCGCGCGATCCGGGCGCGCATCTCCTCTTCCTGCCGCTTGGCGGCGGCGGCGCGCCGGGCGACGAACATCGTGTCGCAAACCCGCGCGACGATGCCGATACCGGGCCAGCCGCGCACTTCCTCCTTGGCGACGAAGGTCACGAACGGGCCGAGGCGCAGGACGATGATATCGAGCCACGACACATGGTTGGCCACGATCGCACCGCCCGTGGCCATCGGCGTGCCCGTGATCTCCCACGTGATCCCCATGATCCGAAGAAGAAGGCGGCCCCAGCCGCGCGTCGTCGCGTAGCGGACCCGCCGGGGAAGCCCGATGCGCTCCAGCCCCCGCTCCAGCGCGAAGACGAGAAGCCCGAGCGCGGTGATGAGAACGATCAGGGCGATGCGCAGCACCATCAGTAGCGTCCGCCCGAAACCCGGCGGCTCGATCTGCGGATAGGGTGCGCCGTCCCAGGTCGTCGTCATGGCGCGCTCACGCTCCCGCCGCGCGGGTATACATCTGGCGCACCTTGTCCTGCATCCTTGCGGTATCCATCACCAGGCAGACATCGACCGTGTTGAACCCTTCGTCCACGAATGCACCCTCCCCCACGAAGCCGCCCAGCCGGAGATAGGACTTGATGAGCGGCGGGATCGCCCGCAGCGCCGCCGCCTTGTCGATCTCGCCCGGTCCGAGCATGTCCATGGGCGTGAAACGGTCCTCCACCGCCCGCACCCGCAGATCCTCTGGCGCGAGGTGGTTGTGGTGCAGGTAGGAGAGCGGCTGCGCCAGCGGCACGGGATCGGCCCCGTGGAAGCTCGCCACGCCGAAGAGGATCTCCACCCCATGTTCGATGACATAGGCGCCGAGCCCGTTCCACATCAGGTGCATCGCGAGGCCGCCGCGATACTCGGGATGCACGCAGGAGCGGCCGAGTTCCAGCGTCTCGCGCCCGGTCGCGACCAGAGGCGTGAGATCGTATTCGTCCTGGCTGTAGAAGCCGATCCCTCGCGCGGCGACCGAGCCGCGCATCAGCCGGTAGACCCCCACGACACCGTCGAGCGGGTCATCGACCTGCCGCGCCTCATCGACGAGGATCAGGTGGTCGAAATAGGGATCGTAGCGGTCACGCTCCAGCCGATCGGCGCGGTCCTCCGGCGACGGCTCTGCGCCCATCTCCTCCACGAACACGCGGTACCGCAGCCGCTGGGCAGCGCGGATTTCCTCCCCGGTGGTGGCGAAGCGGACCTTGAGGGTCGGTTTTGCTGGCTGCATGCCGTGGGTCGTTCCAACGCTGTCGCGAAATCGGGCGGACCCTATGCGCCCGCCCCGGAAATGGCAATGTCGGGCGCATCACGCACGGGCCGTTTACCCATTGTTAACCAATCATGGCGAGACTGGAGACTAGTTCACGCGTCCCAGACCCGCTCGAGCTCGACCCGCCGCCCATCGATGACGACCTTGCCCTCGTTCTGGAAATTGACCGTGATGCGCCCGTTGATGACCGACTGCACCTGGCCGATGCCCCAATCCGGCTTGTCCGGGTGGCGCACGATATGTCCGGGCTCTAGGAAATCGTTCATGGACATCGCATTCTCCTGACATGGCCGACACGCTGACACAAACGCCCGATCTCGCGACGCTCATCACCTCGCGCATCTGCCACGATCTGATCGGGCCGGTGGGCGCGATCGGCAACGGGTTGGAACTGATCGAGGCGATCGGTGGCGCACCCACCGAAGAGGACATGAACCTCATCGGCCAAAGCGCAAGCCTCGCCCGTGCCAGGATCGGACTATTTCGCCTCGTTTTCGGGCGCGGCGCGGCGGAGGCCGCAACGGGCGAGGGCTTCGCGGCACTGATGACAGCGGCGTTGAGCCGGCCAAGGGTGACGGTCGAGATCGCACCGCCTGACACCCTCGGGCCCGAAGGTGCGCGGCGCGCGGCGCTTGCACTCCTCTGCGCGGACAAGGCGCTTCCGCGCGGCGGCACACTCGCGGCCCGATGGGAGGGCGGTGTCGCGCGGATTTCCGCGACGGGGCCTCGCATGACGCTGCATGACCATGCCCGGGCACTTCTGAGCGATCCCTCGATCCCGCCATCCGAACCGGCGGAGCTCGAATTCCATCTTCTCGCGCAGGAGCGCCCCCGCCTGACGAGCGAGGGCGAGAGCCTCATGATCACGCTTGGCTGAGGCCCGCGCGGAACCGCTTCGCGTTCGCGACATAGCCCTGTGCGGACACCGTCAGCCGCGCGATCGCCGCCTCGTCCAGCGTGCGCACCACCTTGCCGGGCTGACCCATCACGAGCGAGCCGTCTGGAATCTCCTTGCCTTCGGTGATGAGCGCATTCGCCCCGATCAGGCAATTCTTCCCGATGCGGGCGTTGTTGAGCACCGTCGCGCCCATACCGATCAGCGTATTGTCCCCGATCGTGCAGCCATGCAGCATCGCGCGGTGCCCGATGGTGCAATCGGCTCCGATGGTCAGCGGGCAACCCGGATCGGTGTGCAGGACGCTGTTTTCTTGGATGTTGGAGCGGGCGCCGAGCTCGATCCACTCGTTATCGCCCCGCAACACGGCCCCGAACCAGACACTCGCCTCCGCCATCAGCCGCACCTTGCCCATCAGGTAGGCGCCGGGCGCGACCCAGGCATCCGCCGCGATTTCCGGCGCCTGACCGTCCAGCACAAAGATCCCGTTCATTCCACGCTCCTGTCCTCGAATTCCCTGTTCAGCCCCTGCACGAAGGGCGAAAGCCCCGGCTGGCGCGCGCGGCGCAACCGCTCGGCGCGGATGATCGCGTAGAGGTCCTGCTCGCAGCGATCTATGTCGTCGTTGACGAGCACATAATCGTATTCCGCCCAGTGGCTGATCTCCGACCGGCTCTCCGCCATGCGCCGGGCGATCACGCCGGGCGCGTCCTGGCCGCGATCGCGCAGGCGGCGGTCGAG